>JBKPDW010000174.1:0-15042 GCA_046728115.1 Acidobacteriota bacterium
AGGCCGGGCCGTCGGGCCACGTCGAACTGCCAACCAACCCACAGCAGCGTGAACCCTTGCTTCATCAGGAAACCGTCGCCCATCTCCGCCGGCGTGTCGGGGTTGAGACTTCCCGACGCGTGGTTGAAGAATCCCAGCATGCCTTTGCCGCCGCGATTCGAGACCTCGTACAACACAGCGCCGTTGCCGCGCTCGATCTGTTTGGGCTTGATCAGGAAGAAATCAGAGGAGAACTCGACCTTGCCGGCGGCATTGCGCGGGGCCTTGTCGAGATCCGAGACGATCCGGTTGGCCGGGAGGGAGGGATCGACCGCGAAATAGATCTTCCCGATCAACTTCTCGTACGGCCCGGCAGAGCCGAATGGCTGGCCGCCCGCGAGATCGCTGCGCGATTGCACTTCGATCCGAACGACCTCGGCCGAGAGCGGCGCGGCCGTCAGGCCAACCAAAAACACCGCCGCCGACACGGCACTGGTCACTCTCGACAACATGTTCACCTCCACGGGAAGGCGCATTATTTCCTGCTCATTTCGTAGAACTCGACGGACGCCAGCAGCGCCATCGCGCCGCCACGATCGTCAGGGCCGTTGATCGCGGCACGGTCGAGGTAGAACCGCTTGGTCGGTCCGCTGCCGGTGCTCGTACACACATCGATCAGCGAACCGTCTTCCACGACATGCGCCGCAAGGGCACGCCAGGCGCGTTCGACGGCCGTCGTGTAGGCGCGATCGAGCCATCCGAGTCGGATACCCCGCGCCATCGCCGACAGAATCATCGCCGTCGCGGTTTCCTCACGGTAGCTGCCGGGCTCGTCGAGGACCTGCCGCCACATGCCGTCGGGCGCCTGCTGCGCTTTGAGGCCAGACATGTGCCGCCGATAGATCTCGAGGAGACGCGCACGCGACGGATGCGGCTCGGGCATCGCCGTGAGCGCCTCCATCAATCCGAACGCGGCGAACCCGTTTCCGCGGCCCCACGCGAACGGGCCATCTGACGCGTGCATGAACACGCCGTCCGGGCGCTGCAGACGCGCCGCGTAGTCGATCAACATGCGAGCCGCATCGTCGAGATCGTGCGCCCGATCCGGGAGCGCGGACGTGCGCGCGAGCACGGAGGTCGCCATGAACATGTCATCGGTCCAGCCACCGCCGTACGCTGAGATCCCGTTGCTCTGCCGATGTGCGGCAAGCACCGCGCCCTCCTCCGCAAGAGCGCGCGCTGCGGATTCGCCTTCTTTGGCGAGGTCGGCGTAGATCATCGCGCCCGCAACGGACGTCAGCTGAATCCGATCGCCGAAGAGTTTTTTCTCGCCGGACAGCCAGGGCGCGACCTGCTGCCGCACCTTCGTCCGCAACGCTTCGTCTTTCGTGATCGCCGCCAGGCGAAGCGTGCTGGCCCACGCCAGCGAGGGGATGTAGCTGACGCTCGGGTTCTCGGGGTAACGCTTCGCGAGCGTGCGCGCAATGTCCAGCGGATCGCGCGTGGCTCGGCTCACAATAGCCTCGTGCAGGCGCGACCGGCCCATGTGTTCGTCGAGAGCCTTGGAAAGTCCCGCGATGGCATCGGACGCCTTCAGCGTCACGGCAGGTACGGCGCCAAGGTTCGCGGCGCGCGCGTCGCCCAGCGCGGCAGCGAGCGACGACACAGACGGACTGTCGCTGCCGCTGCTGCTGACGATCACGACGAGATCCGGAGCCTGAAAGGCGACCCACCGCCAGATGTAACGCGACTCGGGCTGCTGCTGGTCGTCGAAGAACCCTTTGTCCGGCGGAAACTGAAAGGCCTGCTGACGCGAACGGCCGTGGGGATCCGCCATCGGCAGCACGCTCACGGCCCATCGCTCGCGCACGGCTTTGGCCGAACGCGACTTGAACCATCGCACGAGATCGAGCGCCGTCTGCGCGCTGTCGCCGCTGTCGAATCCGCCGATGATCACGAGACGACGAGCGGCACCGGGCTTGAAGGAATCGGCGTTTTCGATCGTGACGAGTTGCACAGCAGCCCGCGTGATGCCAGCCGCGCTGACGATCCTCGGATCGCCCGGAAGATCGGCGACGGCCCGCACCTCCCGAGACCACTCGTTGGGCGTCGGCACCTGGCTCGCGCGGCCCCGGCCCGGTGGAACCAGCGCAAGTGCCATGCACAAGACGCCGAAGGGGTTCATCCTGTCGCAGTTTAACGGGAGTGACGAGCCCGAGAAAGGGGGACGGGCCCCCTTTTTAGCCGCGGAAATGATGCACGCGATCGAGCAGCTCGTCCGATGGGGAGGCCCGGTCCGCGGCCATCCATCCGACGAGATTGCGCGGAGGCCCGAAAAGGACGATGACACGCCCGTCGCGCGCGTCAGGCGCGGGCTTCATGCCGGCGCGCACGACCCACCCACGCGCGCCGCCAGGCTCGAGCGCGGCGGACGGCGCGACAAGAGCGGTGGCGCCGCGGGCTCGAAGCGCGCGAGCCGTACGCTGGCACACGGGGTACGTTTCTGGACCACCGGTCGCGGTCGACGCAGGCAGCTGGACGATGTGCGCCGGCATCTCGCCAATCTCGACGCTCCACAGCTGACGGCGTACGGTCGCCAGATCCACCGGGTCGGTGATCTCCTCGTGCCGGAGAAACTCCGCCCAGGCACCGTCGGGTGTATCAGCGAAATAATGCGCCGGCCCTTCGCCGGCGCCATGCCACCGCCCGGCAGGCTGCGAGGCGTCTTCCCACAAGAACGGATATCGCGCGTCGACTTGTCGAAACCCGATCATGTGGCGTCGAGTGAAACCAGCTCGCGCGCCAGCGCTCGTACGCGAGCGGGGCCCGGATGATCCGGATCCCAGTCGCCGTGAAGAAGCGACGCCGGCGTTCGATCGCCGAGCAGCGACCGCTTGCGTACGAACCAGCGCCGGACGCCGATGTCGTTGTACGACCCCGCGAGGTCGCCGATCACCAGCGCCAGGAAGTGGAGCCGCGCCGCCACGTCGTCGGGCGTGGCCCGCTCGCCGGTCTGGTAACGCCGCAGACTCGACACCGACACGTTGAGCAAGGTTGACAGATCCTCGGCGTCGAACACGCGCGAGACGCCTTGCCATTCGAACCTGGGAACCGGTGATGCCTCGAGAGCGGCGACGATCGTTTGGAGCCACCGCGCCAGCTGCTCGGGATCGGGCGCTTCGACGTTCCGCAGCTCCGCCGCCGGCGTGGTGGCGATGCCGGCCCTGGCCACGCGATCGGCGACGTGCCGAACGGCCTCGGAGGTCGTGGCCGCGCCAGGCGCGGAGTCGGCGATGAGGCCCATCGCCTCGGCCCGGCGGACGGCGTCGAACGCCAGCCGGCGGAGATCGGGCCGATCTGGAACTCGAACGGAAACAGATCGGGACGCCATTACATTCCGATCTTATTCCGAACGACATCCGCCGTCAAGCAACAGAAACCGTTTTACGCTCTGTTGTCCTTGGTCTGATTGCTGATCTGCAAATCCCAGCCGTCCGGGTCTGTCACGTGGAAGCTCTTGAAGTTCTCGCCGACCATGTCGGGCCGTGGGGCGAGACCCCGTTTTTCGAGCTCTGCTTTCACCTGCTCGGTATCCCAGGGCTGCACGCCCCACGACACGTGGTTGATGACGCCGGTAATCGGCGGACGCGTGCCGCGACCACCGCCTGTGCCCGCCTGCGCGTTCGTGGCGGCCGCAGGCGCCTGCGCGCCGACGCCGTTCGCCCCGCCCGCGGCCGCGGTCTGGCCTTCGGCTGGTGCACGGCGATTGCGGATGATGATGCCGCCGATGCCGTTGATGTCGAGCGTGCACTGGCTGTTGCCGTTGTCGTTGCGGATCGTCCAGCCCATCAGATCACGATAGAACGCCGTGCTCTTCCGGTAGTCGGACACCGCGTAGGAGATGTGATCGAGCCACACCGTCTTCCATGGCGCAGGCTCGAACGCCTGCGGAATCGGCGGCTTGGGGGCATTCTGCGCCGCGCCCTGCGCGAGGGCGTTCGCGCCTGGTACCGCGCCGGCCGCGACCAGCGCGAGGCTCTGAATCAGGTGACGCCGCGTCATCCTGCCATCCTCGAAGTCCTTCAACAATGCAGCAATCACGCTTTCCATGGGAACTCCTCGCAATCAGTGAATTGGCGAAGCCCGAGCCTCTCAAGGCCGCGACAGCTTCAATCCGCCGCCAAACGGATCGGTTCCAATCTTGTGTCTCGCCGAGACGCTCATCGTCTTCACGTCGACGACCACGACGTCGCCCATGCCGGACTCGAAGACATACAGCTTCGTGTTGTCCGGCGAAAATACCGGGAATCCAGGTCCCTTGCCGATCTTCACGGTCGACAGCATGGTCTTGTTCACCGCATCGATGATCGCGACGTCTTCCGAATCGCTGTGCGTGGAGGCTGCGTAGCGGCCGTCGGCCGAAACGGCCATCCGACCCGCGCCTTTCCCGCCCGTGGGGATGACCTTGATCACTGCGTCGGTCTTCGAATCGGCGACGGTCACCGACCCATCGCCGTCTTCGTGAAACCAGACGTCACCGTTCGGCGCAAACGCCACACCGACAGGACCGCCCTCTACCGTAATGATCTTCACGATGCGATCGGTCTTCGTATCGATGACGACGACGCGGTTGTCGTTACGGTGGGGGTAATAGAGCTTGTCGGTGCCGGGCTGGATCTGCAGGTAGTGACCGCCGCGCAACAGGAGATCGATCTTCTTCAGAACTTTGCCGCCTTTGACGTCGTACACGACCACGCCCGGCACGTCCGCATTTTCGACGCCGATGTAGAGCTTGCTGTTGTCGGTCGTCAGCGCCATCCCGTGCGGCGATGCCGACGTATCGGGCGGAGGCGGCGGCGCGCCGTTTCTCCCTGCCGCGCGCGCCCGCGGCGATCGCTTGAAGTAGTCGCTCTCGATGCGGCCTTTCTCTTTGAACGTGCTCCCGTCGAGGATCTCCACGATCGAGGCGGCCGGCACCGAGGCGAAGACCGTGGAACCGTCCGCCGTAATCGCCCCTTCGTGCGGCTGATCGGGCGCAACGAATTCGTGCAGAACTTTGCCGGTCACCGGATCGATCTCGTAGACGGTGTGATTGGAGTGGCTGAGGACAACGAGCGTGTGCGAAGGGGCTTGCGCGAACAGACCACTAACGGCGAAGAACGACGCGACGATCGCCGGCGTAATTGGTGAGTTGGCGAGGTAGTGAATTCGTGACTGGTGTTTCACGTCATCACCAACTCGCTAATTCACTCTTGACCCAATTCACTTATCAGCACGACACGCACTTGTGGCTGTTCTTCGATCCGAGCTTCTCGAGGAGCGCCACGGTCGCCGGGAACGGCGAGACGCGCTGCACGGGCCCATTCGCCATGTCGGCCACCGTCTGGCCGCTTCGGGCCACGGCTTTCACGTCGGCGCCTTTGGACACCAGATACAGAATCATCTCGTTGTCGCCGCGCGCTGCGGCGTGATGGAGCGGCGTGTAGCCGTCGTTGTCGCGCGCGTTGACGTCGGCGCCGAGCTCCTCGACGAGGTACTTCACCGCGGCCATCCAGCCGTCCGGGGCGTGGCGATGGGCGTTCCCGGCGAAGCCTTCGCCGTACTCCACGCCGGCGGCGGCGTGGAGTGGGAAGGCGCCGGGACCGCCGGGCGGAATCGGCGGCGCGTTGTACTTCTCCTGCTCAGCGGTCGGCGTCGGCGCCACTGGCCCGCCGGCGCCGGCCGGAGGAGCCTGCGGACCGCCGCCGCGGCGGATCGGAACTGGCGGCGCGATGGTCGGAATATTCGGATCGGCGCCGTACTTCACGAGCAGTCGCATCGCATCCACATCGACGCCGTAAGCCGCGCGCCAGAATGCCGTCGAGCCCGCCGTGTCGGCGAGGCCGCAATTCCGGTTGCCGCAGCCGCTGTAGACGAGATACCAGGGATGCGCCTTGACGCGGGCGTCGGGGTCGGCGCCGTGGTCGAGGAGCGCCTTCATCACGTCGAGATACGTGGACTTCTGCTGCTCCATCTCCTGCGGCTGCGGGAAGCGCGTTCTCGGCTGCCACTGCGTGTTGATGGCCGCCCACAGCGGCGTAACGCCGTTAGCCGTCGACGCGATGTTGGGATTCGCGCCGCGCTCGATGAGGAACATCGCGAGATCGAATTCGCCGTTGATGGCGGCCATCAGGAGCGGCGTCGTGCCGTCGCCCGCTCCCGGCTGGTCGATGGGCGCGCCGGCGTCCAGCAGCGCCCGCGCCGCGTCGAGGCTCCCCTGGCGCGCTGCGTGCAGCAGTGCCGTCAACCCGCCTTTGGTCGAGACCGGTGGGTTGATTTCCTCGGGATCGAAATTGTTGGCGGCGGTGGCCTGCGGCTGCGCAGGCGGCGCGTTCGGATCGGCGGGAGCATCAGCCGCGGGAGCCGGAGCGCCGCCGCGCCCGCCGCGTCCTCCACGTCCTCCGCCCGCGCCAGCCGCGTTGGCCGGCGGCGGAATCTTGCCAGATGCCAGAATTTCGCGCGCCGCTTGCATCGCCGCCTGGATCTGGCTGGCGGTGGGCTGGGTGCCGGCCGGCACCGAGGCTTCGAGCACCTTGCGCTGAATGTCGGTCGCCGCGCGTTCGATCGCGCTCTGTTTGGCGATGTCGATGAACTTCGTCGTGATCGTCGGATCGGCGCCGCCGGCGATGAGCGCCGTGATCGCCGCCGCGCGGTTCTGCGCCGCGGCGAACATCAACGGGGTCTGACCCCATTCGGATTCCTTCGCGTTCGCGTCGGCGCCCTTGTCGAGCAGCAGCTTGATCACGTCAGCATTGCCCGCTGATGCAGCCAGGTGCAGCGCCGTGACGCCCGTCGTCGTCGCGCGCGCCGAGGTGTCGGCGCCGGCCTTGAGCAGCGCGCTCACCACGGCCGCACTGCCCGCCCTGCTCGCGAGGTGCAGCGGCGTATAGTGACCGATACGGGTGACCGCCGCCACATTCGCGCCGGCGTAGATGAGCATCTCGGCCATGGCGCCGTCGCCGCGCTCGGCCGCCCAATGTAGGGCCGTCATCCCGTCCCCCTGCGCAGCGCTGACATCGGCGCCCTGCTTCAACAGGTCGCGCAGCGTGTCGCGGTCGCCCCGCATCGCCGTGTCGGCGACAGGCGCACTCGACGTCGCGGCTCCGACGAGCGCGGCCATGAACAACGCGGGAACGAGGTAAGCGAATGACCGAAGTCTCATAGCGCCTCAATCACAATTGGAGCTTTCGTGAATTGGTGCGTTGGCGCGTCAGCGACTGGTCGCCCGGTCGACCTGACAATCACCAACTCTCCCAATCACCACGTCACCAACTGCTGCCTACGCAACGTTTGTCGTCGGCGACGGAGCCGTCAACGAGAACTCGCCCGTGCTGTCGCCGAAGCTCGTCATGTCGTCGAGCCCCAGGTTGTGCAGCAGCGTCAGCATCACGTTCGCCATCGGCGTCCCATCGGCGGCCTTCAGGTGCACGCCGCCTTTCAGGAAGCCGTTGGCGTGGCCGAGGAGGATCAACGGGCAGCGCCGATGGTTGTGGATGTTCGGATCCGCCATCGGCGATCCCCAGATGATCAGCGTCTTGTCGAGGAGGCTCGAGTCGCCCTCGACCGCGTCCTTCATCTTGTCGAGGAAGTAGGGAAGCTGGGCGACGCGGAACTTGCAGATCTTGTTGAACTCCATGATCCGCTCTTCGCGGTTGCCATGGTGCGACGCCGGGTGGAACGGCTGTTTCGATTCGCACTCCGGGAAGACACGGTTCTGCGCGTCGCGCCCCGTCTTGAACGAGATGATGCGGGTCATGTCCGTCTGCAGCGCGAGCACCTGAATGTCGAACATCAGCTTCATGTGCTCGGTGAACGAGTCAGGCACGCCGGCGGGTGCCTCTGGCAACTCGCGCGGCTCGCCGCTTCGGTTGTGTGCCTCGACTGCCTGGATGCGGCGCTCCACCTCGCGGACGTTATCGAGATAGCGATCGAGCCGCGCGCGATCGCTCGATCCGAGCTGACGGCGAACGCGCTCGACCTCGCCGGAAATCCAGTCGAGGATGCTGCGGCGCGTTTCGCGGCGCGCCAGACGATCCTCGCTGCTGTTGCCCGATCCGAACAGCATGTCGAAGGCGACGCGCGGGTCGCGAATCATCGGCAGCGGCTCGCTCGGCGATGCCCAGCTGATCGTATCGGTGTAGGCGCACGAGTAGTTGTACGTGCACCCGCCGGCCTGATCGAGGTTTTCGATGCAGAACTGCATCGAGGGCATCGGCGTGCTCTGGCCCGCTTTCTTGGTGTACAGCTGATCCAACGATGTCCCGGCAAACAGATCCGAACCGTTCGTCTGTTTGGGATGCGACTGGGTCAGGAAGACGGCGCTCGATCGGAAATGATCGCCGCCGATTTCGGGCAGCGCGAACGCTTCCGCGTTGCGCACGTCGGTGTTGCTGATGATCGTCAGGTAGCCGCGATAGGCCTCGAGCGATTTCAAGGGGTTGTCGGGGACGAGCGTGAAGTCGCGTCCGGTCGTTTCGGGCGCGTACAGGAATTTGCTGGCTCCCCAGTTGTTGCAGCCGGCCAGCCCGTGCACCTCCTCGATGCACACCAGGCGGATGGGGTCCGCCGTGGCCGCGCGCACGCGCGTGGCGGGCACCATCGCATCCAGGAACGGCAACGCCACCGTCGCGCCCAGACCGCGCAGGAAGCTTCTGCGTGGGAACTGCTTTCCGGTGATGAACTCCACGTTTCGTCTCCTTCGTTAACCGTCGCTCGCCTGAGGTTCGGTTGGTCGGCTGCGCGCCGCGCGCGCCGATCGACAAATCCCTAATCCCTGATCCCCCTCGCGTCTTCGGTCGCCGTCACTGGCTCGGCGCGCTTCATCAGGAACGCGTCGCTCTTGATCACGCCGAGAATGAACGACGACATCCGGTAGTCGTTGGCCTCGGCCGCTTTCGCGATCGCACGAATCGTCGGCTGATCGAAGTACTCGACTCGACGGCCCAGCGCGTAGGCCATCAGATTTTCCGTGAGGGTCCGCACGAGCGGAATCGGCCGCCTCATCAGAGCGGCCAAAAGCTCCGACGGTTTCGAGATGGGCGTGCCGTCGTAGTACTCGCCCTTCGTATCGAGCGGCATGCCGAACTCGCGTTCCCGCCACTTCCCGGTCACATCGAAGTTGTCGAGCGCAAGGCCGATTGGATCCATGAAACGGTGACACGAGTTGCACGTCGGGTTCGCGCGATGGATTTCCATGCGCTCGCGCGTGGTGAGCATGCGCCCGTTCTTCGCCGTCGCCGTGTCATCGAACGGCGGCACCTCCGGAGGCGGCGGCGGTGGCGGCACCCCCATCAGCACTTCCATCACCCACTTGCCGCGAAGCACGGGCGACGTGCGATTGGCAAGCGACGTCTGCACGAGCATGCCGCCCTCACCGAGCAGGCCGCGCCGCGTGTCGTCCGGATACTCGACGCGGCGGAATTCGTTCCCCGACACACCAGGAATGCCGTAGTGCCGTGCGAGCGCCTCGTTGACGAACGTGTAGTTCGCACGGAACAGATCGAGCATGCTCCGGTCTTCGCGCACGAAGCTGTTGAAGAACAGCTCTGTTTCGCGTCGCATCGACGCCGCGAGATTGTCGTCGAAGTTCGGATAGTTGTTCGGATCGGGATGAACCTTGTCGAGATCCTGCAACCGCAGCCACTGCGCCGCGAACCTCGTCGCGAGCGCCTCGGAACGCGGATCGGCCAGCATGCGCCGCGCCTGCTTTTCGATCGCGCCAGGTGCCGACAGCTTGCCCTGGTTTGCCAACGTCAACAGCTCCGGATCGGGAACCGTCCCCCACAGGAAGAACGACAAGCGCGACGCGAGATCGATATCGGCCACCCGGAACGAGCCGCCTGGCGCTGCCGTCTCGGGTTCTTTCTCGAGACGGAAGATGAAATATGGGCTTGCGAGCACGGCCTCGAGCGCCGCGCGAATGCCCGCTTCAAACCCACCCGCGCCGGCTCGCTGGACCGATGCGCGAGCTTCGGCATGGCCGGTCTTGCCGGCTTCATCCGCGCGGCCCGCGCCGTTCGCCGCCTTCTCGAAGATCGGCATCAAGCGATCCACCTCGCTCGCAGTCAGCGGGCGGCGGTACGCTTGGCCGCCGATCTTCGTCAGGATCTGCCGCGCGCACGGACGCTCTTCGCTCGGGTTCGTCGGGCGGCAGCTGAAAATCTTCGCGCGGCTCGGTGTTTCCGAGGTGCCTGTTGCCTTGTATGGTCCCTTGACGACGAAATCGCGCAGGTGCGGAAGCGTGGTGATCCCCGGCCCGCCGGATCCGCCGCCCGCAAATGACCAGTCGTGCGGACGAATCAAGTCTTCGTACGGGCCGTCTGTCCTGCGCACGAACGCAGCCGCCACTTTGTGCTGACCGGCGCGCACCACGATCGGCTCCGCTCGAATGTTGCGGCCACCGCGGCCGTCGGCGCCGCCCGCTGGTCCGTTCTCGTACGCCAGCAGCGCGACTCGTTCGCCGTCAATGGAGATGTCTATGTCCTCGAATTTCGAGAACGACCCGGAGACAAGCGAGATCTCGAAGACGTATTCCGCATCTGCCGGGAACACGTGGTTGACGACGATGCCGCCGCGAGTGCCGAAGGGCGCACCCTCCACATGATCCCAGGGGTGCTGCGACAGGTAGCCCGGGTTGGTGTAGGTGGAATCGACCGACGGCGCGTTGCGATCGCCGACCGCCATCCGGCTGATCGCGGCGGCGGCATTCAAGTACGACTCAAGCAGCGTCGGCGACAGAGCCTGCGCGTCGGCGATGTTGTCGAAGTTGGCGCTCTTGGTATCGAGCGGCAGCCAGCTGCCGGCGTCGACGTCGAGCGAGAGGAGATCGTGGATGGCGTTGGCGTACTCGGCACGGTTCAGGCGCTGGAACGTGCGCACGCCGGGATTTGGTTTTGACGCAGCCGCCGCGTCGATATTGCTTTCGAGCGCCGTGACCAGCGCCAGCAGCGTTGCGGCCTCGGGCCGTGATGCCAGCGGCGGCGGCATGAAGCCAGCACGCAGCTTGACGATCATCTTTTCGGCGATTTCGGCGTTCTGCGCCGCGTGAGAGACATCGAACGACGCCAGCGAGAGGTTGTTCAGCTTTCGTGCATCGTTGTGGCACGTCACGCAGTACCTGCGGATTACGGCGTTGAGATCCGGGGAAGCAGGCGTGTGCGCCGCCACCGGTTTCGCGGCTTGCTGCAGCGCGTTCTTCTTGGGAGGCTTCGCCGCGGACCGGGCTGCCGGAGAATTCTGCGCGAGCAGGTGATTCGCTGCGGCGCCAGCCCACACGAAAGTCGCGCACAAAATCACCATGCGGGCTCTCTTCATCCAGTCGCTCCCGCCAAAATTTTACACCCGGGGGGAACAGCGGGTCGGGTAATCAGGTAATTGGGTAAATGGGTAACTTATCGAGGAATTTCGAGCGTTGACAACTCTTTACAACTGCGCGTCCAACTCGACATAGTCCTCTTCGATGGTGTCGTCGGGCTTCGCGCCAAACCGGCTGATCAACTCCGCCACGATGGCCGCCTTGTCCTGAGCGTCCCGCCGGGACCACGTCCGCGACTTCACTTCGAGGAAGTAACCCGCGGCGGCCGGATTCAGCAGCCGATCGACGTGGACGTAGAACTGCACGCCGCGGTAGGCGACGAGCCATCGTCGTCGATCCTTCTCGACCTCCCGCTCGCGCGCAGGCTTGAAGTACTCGCGGTAGAAGCGCGGCGAATGGGTTGCCGGCGCGAAGAACCGCGAGCGGAAGAGCAGGACCGATCCGAACGCGGCTTCGCGTGACGGCCCGGTCAGCGTCAGGCGCGCGCGCGCCTGGACCACGTTGTCGTGCTCGTCCAGGAACTCGTCTTCGCGGTACCGCAGTCGCCCCTGCGAGGGATCGTCGAAGAAAAAATACGTGTCGTACTGGTGATAGTGCACGGCGCGCAGCAGGGTGATGTCTTCGGTCTGGAGCGCCGAGATGACGCTGTCTGGCGACGCCAGGCGAGCCTTCACCTGGATCTCGAAGCTCTCCTGCTCCTTCGCGCCGCCGATCGCGACGAGCTTCTGCAGCACGCTCTGCTCGCGGCGGACGAGAAACGCGTCGATCCGTCGCGCCACGTCGCGTGCCGCCCCGCGCAGCGCGTCCTCGTCGAGCGTCAGCAGCCGGTGATCGCGCATCAGCCATCTGCCGTCGCACATCACGTGCACCACGTCGCTGGACTTGCCGGCGTAGACCAAGCGGGAGTAGACGGCTTGCGGATCGCGCTCGAAGGCCGGGGCGTGATGGATCTGGTCCAGGTCCACCACGACGAGATCGGCGCGCTTGCCCGCTTCGAGCGAGCCGGTCATCGCGCCGAAATGCACGGCACGCGCGCCGATGCGGGTGGCCATCGCCACCGCCTGACGCGCGGGCAATGCGGTCGGATCGCCGCTCGTGCCCTTCGCCAGAAGCGCGGCCAGACGCATTTCCTCGAACATGTCGAGGTCGTTGTTCGACGCGGTGCCGTCGGTTCCGATGCCGACGTTGAGACCGAGTTCCAGCATCTTCGCCGCGCGCGCCACGCCCGATCCGAGTTTCAGATTGCTCGTCGGGCTATGCGCGACGCCGGCGTTCGCGTTCTTCAACGACCGCATCTCCCCTTCGTCGATGTGCACGCAGTGCGCCGCGAGCACGCGCGCGTCGAAGAGATGCTGCTTGGCCACCCACGGCACGACCGGCATGCCGTGATCGTGCCGCGATTGTTCCACTTCGAACGTCGTTTCGGCCAGATGGGTGTGCAGCGGCACGTCGAACTCCGCAGCCAGTTCGGCGCACGCTCGGAGGATTTCCGTCGTGCAGGTATAAGGCGCATGCGGCGCGGGAGCGGGGACGATCAGCGGGTGATTCCTCCAGCGCGCGATGAAGTCGCGGGCCTGCGCGAGTGAATCCTCGAAGCTTGCGGCATCGGGTGCCGGAAACTTGAGCACCGTCTGACCGCACAATGCCCGCATGCCTGTAGCTGCAGCCGCCTCGGCCACCGACTCTTCGAAGTAATACATGTCGGCAAAGCACGTCGTGCCCGAGCGGATCATCTCGGCGCACGCGAGCTTCGTGCCGAGCGCGACGAATTCCGGCGTCACGAACTCGCGTTCGACCGGCATCATGTAGCCCATGAGCCACACGTCGAGCCTCAGGTCGTCGGCGAGGCCGCGCAAGAGGGCCATCGGCGCGTGCGTGTGCGCGTTGACGAGACCCGGCATCACGACACGCCCGCCGCAGTCCATCGTGTCGGCCGCGTGATACCGACTGCCGAGATCGCCGACCTCGACGATCGTGTTTCCGGTAATCGCGATCGACCCCGGCCGCCACGCCGTGAACCGATCGTCCATCGTCAGGACGTGGGCGTTGGTCAGCAGGAGGTCGCAGGCCTGAGTCACCGTTTCGATTTGAGCGCAAAGACGGCAATAAATGCAAAGACCGCGATCCCGCGCCGCGGCACGAGGCCGCCTTCTACCGGTCGGCGGCCGTCTTCGTCGCTGCTCCGAGATCCAGCCTGTACATCGCAAACCGATAGTTTCGCTCACGGTATTCCCGCACGAGGGTATGCGGCAGGGAGTCGAGCACCTTGGCGCAGAAGCCGTGCTGCTGCGGGTCCGGCACGTTACACCAGAAATTCCAGTGCAGGAACACTCCGCCCGCATATCGACCCGCGAGCGCGTGGCCTCCGTAATACGGTTCGGTCGATGCGAACGAGAGCTGCGCGGCGTTGCGGCCCCACACATGGAACATGTTGGGATTGTGTGTCAGGACAAGCGAATTGGCCGGCAGGTCGCGCGCGGCGTCTCGCGCGAAAGCCACATCGGCGCGGGCGCCCCAGGCCTCCTCGCCCACCGCCCGCACGAACGGCACGTACCAGAGGAACTGCACGACGAGCGCCAGACCGAGCGCTAGTCGAACGTTGGATCGGGCGCGCCACGTGAACTGCCGCGCCACGGTGTCCGCGACGCGAGACAGACCGGCGCCCGCAAGGACCGCGATGGGCGCATACGTCATCAGCGAATACCGATCGTCCGCACCGTAGTTGTAGCTGCCCGCGTAGAAGAATAGGAAAATGCCTCCGAACAGGCCGAAGTACAGGATCGGAATCAGAATCGCTCGCCGCGGCTTCCACGTGGCAACGGCGATGAGCGCGAGGAGTGAGTACACGATCGGAAAGCGTGGATCTCCCAGATAGAACCAGCCGTTCGTTCGAAGGTTGCCGCGAAGAAATGATGTGGACAGCCGAGCCCCTGTCGTGCCCCACGCGTCACCTCGCACCGCCAACAGGTGACCGACGTGAATACTCGAGAGCAGCAAGCCGGCGAGCACGGCCCACCAAAGCCGCGGTCGCAGCAGCTCGTCGCGGGCAAACGTCGCGATGATGATGCCGACGATGGGCAGCACGAGAATGCATTCAGGCCGAAACTGAATGGCAAACGCGCTTGCCGCAATCATCCACAGCAGCGCCGGTGTCGAACGCAGGCGGACGAACGCCAATGCCGTGAGCACCGCGCCGGCGCACATGAACGCAGCGCTCGGCTCCGCCGATGTCGTGTGGGCCCATCGGATCTGATCCGGAATCAGCGCAGCGACCATCGCCGCGTACTCCGCCGCGGCGAGACGCTCTGTCAACAAGAACGCTATCAGGTAGATGACCCAGATGGCCAGCGCGCCGATCAGGGGATTGACCAGGAACGCGACGGACTCGTGCACGCCTGTCAGCCGAAACGCAACGCTCAACAGATAGGGATAGCCGTACGGTTCCTTGTTGTACTCGCTTCGCACGCACTGCAGCCTGCCGTACTCGACGGTGCCGTCGTTGCACATCTGCGCAAGATGCAGATCCGACAGATTCTGGCCGATGCTCTGGTAGATCTGCTCGTCGTAGTAGATGCGGCTGGTCCGCGGCGCAACGCCCGCAGCGAGGCCCAACGCGACAAGCGAGGCAACGGCCGGGACGGCAAGGTCTCCCCTCCGGAGTCCGAGCGAGCGCAACAGGGGTGGGAGCGCCGTCCACGTCAGCGCCAGCA
>JBKPDW010000175.1:0-7339 GCA_046728115.1 Acidobacteriota bacterium
AACGGAATGATTATGTTCGTCAGCTTGTACAGCAGCCACGAGCCACCGAAGGAGAACGCAGCGACGAACAGCAGCGCCCCGCAATGCACGAAGAACGTCCTCGCATGACCAGAGGCGAGCCCGACGTTTTTTGCAAACAGGCCCGTCATCAGCATTCCAACCATGCCGCCGACGCCGTGGCACGGAAATACATCGAGCGTGTCGTCGAGCGTCGAGGCATTCTTCCAATGCACGATCAAATTCGAGACAACGCTCGCGCACGTGCCGACGAAGATGCTTTCGCCGATGCTGACGTATCCGGCCGCCGGTGTGATCGCGACCAGGCCCACCACGGCGCCCACGCACGCGCCGAGCGCTGATGGTTTGTTGCCTCGCATTCCATCGAGGAAGATCCACGCCAGGGCAGCCGCTGCGGACGCCGTATTCGTCGTCGCAAACGCCATGGCTGCCTGACCCGAGGCCGACAGCGCCGAACCGGCGTTGAAGCCAAACCATCCGAACCACAGCATGCCCGTGCCGAGGATCACGAACGGGATGTTCGCAGGCGCATGTGCTTCGCCCGCTTCGTGCACGCGGCGGCGGCCCAGTGTGATCGCGCCGGCAAGCGCCGCGAAGCCGGCCGACATGTGCACGACCGTCCCGCCTGCGAAATCCAGCACGCCGAGTTTGTGCAAAAAGCCATCCGGATGCCACGTCCAGTGTGCGAGCGGCGAGTAGATGCAGACGCTGAACAGGCACATGAACAGCAGATAGCTCGTAAACCGTACGCGTTCAGCGAACGAACCGGTGATCAAGGCCGGCGTGATGATCGCGAACTTCAGTTGAAACAGCGCGAACAGGACGAGCGGAATCGTCGGCGCCAGATCCGGATGGGTCGACGCGCCGACGCGCGTGAACATCATGTATGTCAGCGGATTGCCGATCACGCCGTGGATGCTGTCGCCAAACGCAAGGCTGAAGCCGACAACGATCCACAGGATGCTGATCACGCCCATCGCCACGAAGCTCTGCAGCATTGTCGACACGACGTTCTTGGTGCGCACCATACCGCCGTAGAAGAACGACAGCCCGGGCGTCATCAACAGGACCAGGCCCGTCGCGGTGAGCATCCAGGCCACGTCGCCCGTGTTGACGGGACCACCGGTTACCGCCTGCGGGGCCGCCCGGAGAAATGCGCCAGCCACGCTGACGGCTGCCACCAGCAGGAACGGCAGCGCCGAGAATTCTCGAATCCGTTCCGTGTTGCGCTTGACTTCCGCCAGCGTCATGGGTGCGCCTCCCGTTGAGTTCAGATGATAACAAATTCATGTCGTTCTTGCACAGAATTGCCGTCACTGCCGCGCCATTATGTGCAATCTGGGATTGCTATCAGATCGATTGTGCAGATTGAACATGAATAGGGTGACACGCCTGAAGCTCGGCCGCAGCCGGACCGCTGTGGGCTCGATACGGTTCGAGCGCGTGCTGCGTGGTACGATCGAGGTTTTCGAGGGACTTCCGATGTCGTCCGTGAACAGTTTCGGCACCCGCACGGCGATCGCCGTCGATGGCCGCTCCGTTCAGATGTTCAGCCTCCCGGCGCTCGAAGCCGCTGGCTTTCCCACCGTGCGACGTCTTCCGTATTCGCTGAAGATCCTGCTCGAGAACCTCTTGCGGCAGGAAGATGGCCGATTCGTGAAAGCCGCAGATATCGAGACGCTGGCGAGCTGGGACGTGACCGGCGCTGCGCAGCGCGAAATCTCGTTCGCTCCCGCGCGCGTCCTGCTGCAGGACTTCACAGGCGTACCCGCTGTTGTCGATCTCGCCGCCATGCGCGACGGCATCGCGCGGCTCGGAGGCGACCCCTCTCGTGTGAATCCTCTGCAACCTGTGGAACTGGTCATCGACCACTCGGTGCAAGTGGACTACTTCGGTATGCCGAACGCGTTCCAGTTGAACGCCGACCTCGAGTTCTCGCGCAACAAGGAGCGCTATGCGTTCTTGAGATGGGGGCAGAACGCGTTTCGTAATTTCCGCGTGGTGCCTCCCGATACCGGCATCGTGCACCAGGTGAATCTCGAGTACCTGGCGCGGGTGGTCATGACTGCGAAGGGGCCGGACGGCCTCGTGGCCTTTCCTGACACGCTCGTCGGAACCGACTCGCACACGACGATGGTCAACGGGTTGGGAGTGGTGGGCTGGGGAGTAGGCGGAATCGAAGCCGAGGCCGCGATGCTGGGCCAACCGATCTCCATGCTGATTCCCAAGGTGCTTGGTTTCCGTCTGACCGGCGCGATGCCGGAAGGTGCCACGGCGACCGATCTGGTGCTGACGATCACCGAAGCCCTTCGCAAGCACGGCGTCGTCGGCAAGTTCGTGGAGTTCTTCGGCACCGGCCTCGAACACCTGACGATCGCCGATCGGGCGACGCTGGGGAACATGTGCCCGGAGTACGGGGCTACGATCGCCATCTTCCCGATTGACACAATGACCTTGGACTACCTTCGCCTCACCGGGCGTCAAGCGTCCGATGTCGCGACGGTCGAGGCTTACGCCAGGGCCCAGGGATTGTTCAGAAACGCGGGCGATCCCGATCCTGTCTACTCCGAGACGATCGAACTCGATCTCGCGACAGTCGAGCCCAGTCTCGCTGGACCCAGGCGTCCGCAGGATCGCGTGTCGCTCAAGCACGCCAAAACAGGATTTCAGTCGGCGCTCAGCGGGATACAGACCGGTAAGAGGGCTGCGGATGCGCCGTCCACGATACGCGCGGCCGCCGCGATGACGGCCGAAGGCGGCGTCGCCGTCGCGGATCCGCCGGCGGCCGCGCCGGAGCAACATTTGATCGACGACGGCGCCGTGGTGATTGCCGCTATCACGAGCTGCACGAACACGTCGAATCCGAGCGTGATGATCGGGGCGGGCCTGCTGGCGAAGAAAGCCGTCGAACGAGGTCTCGCGACGAAGAAATGGGTCAAGACGAGCCTGGCGCCGGGATCGAAGGTCGTGACGGAGTACCTCATCAAGTCCGGGCTCATGCCGTATCTCGAGAAACTGGGCTTCCATCTTGTCGGATACGGATGCACCACGTGCATCGGCAACAGCGGACCGCTTCCCGACGAAGTCTCGGCCGAAATCGAGGCGCGCAACCTTGTCGTGGCGTCCGTCTTGAGCGGGAATCGCAACTTCGAGGGGCGCATTCAGCAGCAGGTGCGGGCGAACTACCTGGCCTCGCCTCCTTTGGTCGTGGCGTACGCGTTGGCTGGACGGATGACACTCGATGTGACAACCGAACCGCTCGGCATCGCGCCCGACGGTTCACCGGTCCATCTGCGGGACGTGTGGCCCACCGAACGAGAGATTCAGGAAACCATGCTGAAGGCCGTCACCTCTGACATGTTTCGCGAGCAATATGCCGACGTCTTCACAGGTGACGAACGCTGGCGCCGACTGGACGTTCCGACAGGCGATCGATACACCTGGCAGGCCGATTCCACCTACATACGCAATCCGCCGTTCTTCGAGGCGATCTCGATGGAGCCGGCGCCGATTCGCAACGTGACGGGCGCGCGGGTTCTCGCCCTGCTCGGTGACAGCATCACGACCGATCACATCTCGCCCGCGGGCTCGATCAGGAAGGACAGCCCCGCCGGGAAGTATCTGATCGAGCGTGGCGTCGAGCCGCGGGACTTCAATTCGTACGGAGCGCGCCGCGGCAATCACGAAGTCATGATGCGCGGCACGTTTGCCAACGTGCGCTTGCGCAATCAACTGGCGCCGGGAACGGAAGGCGGATGGACGGCATATCAGCCTGACGGCGACGTGATGACAATTTACGATGGCGCGATGAAGTACAAGGCGGCGGGCATCCCGCTGCTGGTCATCGCGGGCAAGGAGTACGGATCCGGTTCGTCGCGCGACTGGGCCGCGAAGGGCACGCTCCTGCTTGGCGTCAAGGCCGTGATCGCCGAGAGCTTCGAACGCATTCACCGGAGCAACCTCGTCAACATGGGAGTCCTCCCGTTACAGTTCGAGCCGGGAGACAGCGCGGCCAGGCTCGGCCTGACAGGACGCGAGCGATACGACATCGCAGGCATGGCCGACAACCTGAAGCCTGGCGGGCGCATCACGGTGCGGGCGACCGGCGCCGACGGAGAGGTGAAGACGTTCGAGGCCGTCGCCCGGATTGATACGCCGGAAGAGCTCGTTGCGTTTCGGCACGGCGGCATTCTTCCCTACGTCTTGCGCCAGCTCGTGCAGAGGCAATAGCCAAGAAATGGAGCGCGAGGCTTTCAGCCGAGCGGTACTCTCCTCTCAGATCAAACGCAGGGCGCGCGAAATTGGCTTCGACGCCTGCGGTATCGCTCCTGCAACCGATCACGCGGAACTCGCATTCTTCCGGGAATGGCTCGATCGCGGATACGCCGGCGGCATGACGTACCTCGAACGATCGGCCGAGCGCCGCGGTGACGTGCGGCGAGTCCTGCCGAACGCCCAGACCGTTATCGTTACGGCGACGGTTTACAACACGGATCGCCCGTATTCGACCGAAAGCGCCGATCCGCGGCAAGCGCAGGTCGCGCGCTATGCCTGGGGAGACGACTACCACGACGTGCTGACCGCGCGCCTGGAGGATCTCGTCGAGTGGATGCGGAGCGTCGTTCCCGAGCCGTTCGACGCACGCGCGTACGTCGACACGGGTCCGGTGCAGGAGCGCGTGTACGCGCAGCACGCCGGCATCGGCTGGATTGGAAAGAACAGCTGCGTGATCAACACGCGGCTCGGATCGTGGATCTTCCTCGGCGAAATCATCTGCAGTCTGCCGCTCGCTGTCGACGCGCCTGCTCTGGATCAATGCGGCACGTGCACATTGTGCCTCGAGGCCTGTCCGACCTCGGCGCTGGTCGCACCTGGCGTGCTCGATTCGACACGGTGCATCTCGTATCTCACCATCGAGCATCGGGGCGACATTCCCGAATCGCTCGGAGCCAGCGTCGGCTCGCACGTGTTCGGTTGTGACATCTGCCAGGAAGTTTGTCCATGGAATGCCGTCGCGCCCAGGTCCGACGATCCGGCATGGCAGCCCCGCGCGGCATGGGATCGCGTCGATCTGACGACGCTCGCGTCCCGCGATGATGATGAGCTGTCCGACGCCATGCGCGGCAGCGCCATCCGGCGAGCAAAGGTACAGGGCTTGCGACGAAATGTCCGTGTCGCGCTCGCAAACGCGGAAACCGCCTGCGCAAGACGCCGCTGAGCTGATCCCAAACCGACCGTCGCTCGACAGCGTGCGGGCCGCGGCCGCTGATTGCCGCGCCTGCGACTTGTGGAAGCGCGGAACCCAGACGGTGTTCGGAGAAGGGGCTGCCCGCGTTGACGTGATGTTCATCGGCGAGCAGCCCGGGGACGCGGAAGACCGCATCGGCCGCCCGTTTGTCGGTCCGGCCGGACACCTGCTCGATCGCGCGTTGCTGGCCGCCGGCATCGACCGCTCGGCGGTCTACGTGACCAATGTCGTAAAGCACTTCAAATGGGAACCGCGGGGGAAGCGGCGAATCCACAAAAAACCGAGCGCGACCGAGATGGCGGCCTGTCGCCCCTGGCTCGACATCGAACTGGAACTGGTCAGGCCGCGCGCCATTGTCTGCCTTGGCGCGACCGCCGCACAGGCGTTGCTCGGGCGTGAGTTCAAGGTCACCGAACATCGGGGCGAATTCGTGTCTTCCACGCTCGCGCCGTTGGTTCTCGCCACGGTCCACCCCTCGTCGATCCTTCGGGCGAGGGATGACGCGACCCGTCGATATGAGATGAAGCGCTTCACCGACGATCTACGGCAGGTGGCCCGCGCGTTGTCATCCTCTCGACCGTAGCAGGGTCATTGGGGCAGAGACAAAAGCAGATAAAAAAGATTACTTCGCGTTTTCACGATTTCGTGGCAAAAACAAAGCTGTGCCCCCATCAGGTTCGCTCGCTCCGTCATTGCTCGTCTCGATGCCTCAACTCGTCGACCCGAATTTCAGTAAGACTGTCGTCCTGCTGTGCAAGCACAACGAGGAGGGCGCCCTCGGCCTCGTCGTCAACCGCCCGCTGCTGACAACGGGCCGTGTGACGGTGAATCTCGACCCTCCGGTGTCGACCGATCGCGAGCTCCAGGTGTGGATCGGGGGACCGGTCGAACCGGAACGCACGTGGATTCTGGTCGGTCGCGATCCTGAGGCGCACGAAGCGCTGAGCGGCACGAAAATCTCCGAGAGCGTTTATCTCTCGACATCGCCCGATCTCTTGAGGCGGCTGCTGGATCCCGTGCCGCCGCCATTCGTCCGGCTCATCGTTGGGTATTCGGGTTGGGGGCCGGGTCAGCTGGAAGCCGAATTGCACGCTTCGTCGTGGCTGATGAGCGAAGTTGATCGCGATCTCGTGTTCAATACGCCGCCCGACCGCATGTGGGAAACGGCGATCCGCCGACTGGGCGCCGATCCGTCAGCGTTGCACATGTCGCGCGGAGTGCACTGAGAAGCGCCGGGCTTGGGGATTGGGGTTCGTGATTGGGATGAGGGATTAAGGCATGAAGCACTTTCTCGCCTCCGCCCTGACCGCGCTGCTTGCGGTCGATCTGCCGCTGACTGCCACGAGAGTGGCTGGTGGTTCTGCAAATCGTGTGGAGCTGCGAAACACGGGGACTCAGCCGATCAATGCGTGGGTGTTCGCTGTGTCCACGCCCAACCCCAGCGGCGGCATCCATCGCGTCATCCACTCGGCCGACGTGTACCTCAGCGAAGTCACCGAGGCTTTGAACGGTGCAGAACCGCATCTTCGTCCTCTCCAGCCGGGCGAAGCGCGGGCCGTGCCTGTTGATCCTTTGGCGGCCGAGGCCTCAATCCAAGTCCTCGCAGCGGTGTTCGACAACAACACCGCTGCTGGCGACGAACAAACGATCGACTCGATTTTTCAGCAGCGCCGCGCGGACCGCGACGAGTTCAAAGCTGTGCTCGAGACGTTCAATACGGTTCTCGTCGGCACGCACGGCGTCGCCGCCTTGCCGCCTCTCCAGCAGCGTTTCGCCGCAGACGCCGGGACGTCCGAATCAACCCCGCATCGCGCCGCGCGCGAATCTGTGACCGCGATGCTGCAACGAGGCCCTGGCGCAACCGACGAAGCCGTTGATCAGTCGCTGCGATCGTACGTTACGTTCGTGACGCGCCAGTACGAGATTGCCGCCAAACGTGCGGTGCGAAACTTCTCCAATCCCTAATCCGCTGCTCCCTACCGCCAACCATCCGTCATTCAGTTCCGTGTAGCGTCAGGCCGTGGAAGCCTGGAGCCTGGGTACTCGCCAGGAGCCGTGCGCGCTTCACGATCC
>JBKPDW010000176.1:0-12743 GCA_046728115.1 Acidobacteriota bacterium
ACAGAACGCGTCCACAAGGTCCTTGGAAAACGCACACCACGCGTTTTCCACAGCTCCCACACGCATCAACAATGTGTTACCTATGTCTTCGGACAAATCTGTTACCTATCTCTCCGACTGTCCGGACTTCTGACTTCTGACGAGGTTACCTGGGCGCCGCAACCTGGCCAATCGGCCGCGCCGGCTTCTTGGCCGCTCTCCCCTGAGCATCGTCGAACGGACGAATATCGGACGCCGTCGGCTCCAGCGCGAGCGCCAGCACTTCGTCGATCGTCGACACGAGGTGGATGGTCATGTCCTGCCGCAGCTCGCCCGTGAGATCCTCGTTGACGTTCTTGGCGTTCTGCTTCGGCAGAATCACTTCCCGTATGCCCACCCGCCGAGCGGCGAGGACCTTCTCCTTGACGCCGCCAATCGGCAGGACGCGACCCGACAGCGTGATCTCGCCGGTCATCGCAATGTCGCCGCGCACATGGCGACCCGTCAGCTCCGACGCCATCGCCGTCGCCATCGTCACCCCCGCCGACGGACCATCCTTCGGAATGGCGCCCGACGGCACGTGCACGTGCATCTCGGCCTTCGAGAAAAACTCGGGATCGATGTTGTATTCCCGCGCGTGCGTGCGCAGCCATGACAGCGCCGCGCGAGCCGATTCCTTCATCACGTCGCCGAGCTGACCGGTGAGCGTCAGCGAACCGGTGCCGGCCATCTTCGAGGCCTCGATGAAGAGCACCTCGCCGCCGGTGGGCGTCCAGGCCAGGCCGATTGCTACCCCCGGATCCTTGGTGCGCTCTTCCATCTCCTCATCGAGGAAACGCGGCGCCCCGAGCATCTCGACAACGACGTCCGGCGTGATTTCGACTGGCGTGTCGGAGCCTTCCGCCCGGCGCCGCGCCACCTTGCGGCAGAGCGCCCCGATCTCCCGTTCGAGGTTGCGCACCCCCGCTTCGCGTGTGTATCCGCGAATCACCTGGTGCAGTGCGTCGGGCGTGAAGCGGATGTACTCCGACGTCAGGCCATGGTTCTTGACCTGCTTGTCCACCAAATGTTCAGTCGCGATATGCAGCTTCTCTTCCTCGGTGTACCCAGCAATCTCCAGCACCTCCATCCGGTCCTTGAGGGCCGGGGGCACCGGATCGAGAACGTTCGCCGTGGTGATGAACAAGACCTCCGACAGGTCGAACGGCACGTCGAGGTAGTGATCGCGGAACGTGTTGTTCTGTTCGGGGTCGAGCACTTCAAGCAGCGCCGACGAGGGATCGCCGCGGAAGTCGGATCCGAGCTTGTCGATTTCGTCGAGGATGAACACCGGGTTCTTCGTTTCGGCGCGGCGCAGACCCTGAATCACCTGTCCGGGCAGCGCGCCGATGTAGGTGCGGCGATGGCCGCGGATTTCGGCCTCGTCGCGCATACCGCCGAGCGATACACGAACGAACTTGCGGCCGAGCGCCTGCGCGATCGACCGCGCCAGAGACGTCTTGCCCACACCGGGAGGGCCAACGAAGCAGAGAATCGGACCCTTGACCTCAGGGTTCAGCTTGCGGACCGCAAGATACTCGAGGATGCGGTCTTTCGCCTTCTCCAGCCCGGAGTGATCGGCATCGAGGACATCCTTCGTGAGCTTGAGGTCGATCACCTCGTCGGAGCGCTTGCTCCAGGGAAGCGCCACGAGCCAGTCGAGATACGTGCGCGAGACGGTGTACTCGGCCGCAGCGACCGGCATTTTCGACAGTCGATCGAGCTCGCGAAGCGCTTCTTTCTTGACCGCATCCGGCATTCCGACAGCTTCGATCTTTTCGGCGAGCTCCTCGATTTCCTTGGTCTGATCGTCGCCTTCGCCGAGTTCCTTCTGTATCGCCTTCATCTGCTCGCGAAGGAAATACTCCCGCTGGTTCTTGCCGACTTCGGACTGCACCTGCGACTGAATCTTCGATCCGAGCTCGAGCACTTCGAGCTCCTTGATGAGGATCCGGTTCAGGTTGTCCATCCGCGTGCGGATGTCCAGCGTTTCAAGGACCTCCTGCTTGACGGCGGTGCTGATCGTCGTCAGCGACGAGGCAATGAAGTCCGCCAGGCGGCCGGGCTCTGCAATGTTCGTCGCAAGGGTCTGCAGATCGTCGGAGAGCAGCGGCGACAGCGACACGACCTGCTGGAAGTTCGTCTTTATGTTTCGCGCGAGCGCATCGATCTCGAGCCGATCGGCGTCGTTGGTCCCCTCGACGGCGGGCGTCACGCGCGCGCGCAGATAGGGTTGCGAGGCGACGACGGACTCGAGCGTGAGACGGGCAAGACCCTGGACGATCAGCCGCAGGCTGCCGTCGGGGAGCTTGAACATCTTGTGGATGTGCGTAGCCGTGCCGACCGGGAACAGATCGGGCTGCCCGGGTTCTTCGACGGCCGCATCACGCTGCGTGAAGACCGCGATCAGTTTCCCGTTCGCAATCGCATCGTCGATGAGCCGAACCGAGCTCTCGCGTGCGACGGCCAGCGGCATGAAAGAATTCGGAAAGAGGACCGTGTCTCGAAGCGGGAGCACCGGCAGCTCCGATGGAATCGAAAGCGGCCGATCACCGATCGAGATGTCCTCGGACGAAGGATTCTCGTCGTGTTCGCTCATAGGTTGTCATCTGGCAGTTGGCGACCGAATGAATTGGTGAGTTGGTGAGTGACCAATTCACCACATCCTTACCAATTGCCGTTAAGAGGCTTGCCGGTGGAGAGGGTCGGGCTCCGCCACCGGCGGAGCCCCGTGTCGGGACGCCGGATGTTACATGTCGAGGAAGAGCGACGCCGTGCCGCGCCGCGCTGCGAGCTGCCGTTCGCGCTGTTCGGCATTCTCGCGGGCCTCCTCACAATCCTTGCAACGGACCGCGAAAGGCAATGCGCGCAACCGCTTCTCCGCGATTTCTTCGCCGCAGTCGAAGCAGTAGCCGTAATCGCCCTGCTCGAGGCGGGCCAACGCGTCATTGATCTTGTTGAGCGTCTCGGATTTCATCTGCACGAGGGCGAACTCCAGGTCTTCCTGGATGTCAGCCTCGGCGCTCTCGACCGCGTCGAGCACTTCGTTCAGCTTGCCGCCCCACGTGCCTTCTTCACGAACGCCGCGCATCTTGCCCTGGACTTCGGCCTGAATCTCACGGCGCCGGCCCGTCAGCATGTGCTTCAGCTCGTTATAACGCGACCGCGACATCTTCGGATGCGCGTCTACTTTGGTTTCCTTCATGACCGCCGCTCCCTTCCACTCGAGTCCATCACGCGACTTGGCGAGCGAGTGTTTGTCGCCAGACGCGTGCAATTCAACTGCCAAGCGCAAACGGGCTTCAAGTCTCACTGCAAGTGACCGTCTGTACTTGACACAAAACTCATCCGTTTGACACTACCGTCCTACAACCTGCCACGAACAATAAGCACAGCTCATCAGCTCTCCTCGCAACTCACTGATAACGATGTGTTTAATGGCCACATTTGCCTCGAACTCTAACGACCGTTCAAAAACTGCTGTCTTCGTTAGACGCCGAGTGGGACTGGGCGGTTCGGCGACAGATGTAATCTTTTGTCCGCTGAAGGTGACGTTTTCGTGTCGCGAAATAGCTGAGCTGTGTTCAACTTGCTACGCAGGCCGAACAAAAAACGTCACTATTGTACGCGCATCGAGCGGATCGAGGCATTGGGAACGACGCCCCGTTCGACGAGCCTCTGGCCGCTCCGGCGACTCGCGGTTTTCAGCCACCGTTCGTACAACCTCAGGATATCGGCGTTGGACCCACAAAACGTGCGCTCGCTGACCTCGCCCAGGACGTCGACGAAGTCGATGAATTTTTCGCCGAGTTCAGCAAATGCCGGCGACAAGGTGTCGGCCTCGAACCGGCTCAGAGCGTGGTAGGCGCAGCCGCCGATGCTGGCGTAATAATCGACGTCCACAAGCTTCCGATTGAGCGAGTCGCCGAAAAAGCCCGAGACAAACAACGAGACATCGCCAATCCGTCTGAGGTGCGTGCGCTGTTGCAGACCACCGCATTCGAACGCCTGCGCCAGGCGAAACGCCAGCGGCGTATCGTCGTCTCCCGACTCGGCCGTCGGACGCTGGACGAAGCTTGCGAGCAGATTGACGACGTAGAAGGCGGTCAGTTCCTTGGCCGCAAGGCCCTGGTGGGCGATGGCGCAATCCACCAGTTCCTTGAAGTATTCGACGGCGGACGTCTGCTGAAATACCTGGTCACTCATAGCTGCGTCTCGGCCCGACTTACCACCTGCTGGGGTTAGTGCAAGGCGCGTTCCGATGAGTGTCGTGGGTTTTCTTGGGGATCATACAATAGTGACCCTGTGCTTTGTCCCCTGTGCGGCGTCCGCCGTGCCCGTCGCGGTTGTCCGGCATTGGGCAAACAGATTTGTGCCGTCTGCTGCGGCACCAAGCGCCTCGTGCAGATTCAATGTCCGAGCGACTGCACGTGGCTCGCGAGCGCCCGCGACCACCCGGCGGCCGCCGTGGTGCGGCGTCAGCAGCGCGATGTCGGAACACTGGTCCAGATGATGCGCGATTTCAACGACCGCCAGTCGCAGATTCTGTTCCTGGTCGCGTCCTTCCTGATCGCTTACGAGCCGCCCGATTTTCAGAGTGTCATCGACCACGATGTGGCCGAGGCCGCGGCCTCCCTCGCAGCCACGTTCGAGACCGCGGCGCGGGGTGTGATTTACGAGCATCGTCCGGCGTCGTTGCCGGCCGAACGGCTGGTCACCGCGTTGAAGGCCGTCCTTGCCGAAGCGGCCCAGGGAGCGTCCTCGTCGTTCGATCGCGACGCCGCCGTGGTGCTCCGACGTCTGGAAGAGGCGATCGGCGAGGCGCGGACCGGTGATCCCGCGAATCAGCGGGCGTTCCTCGAGTTGCTTGCTCGCGTCATCCCGAAGCGCGACGAGGTCGACAAACGAGGCGGGCCCGAACCTTCACGCTTGATCGTTCCGTAGACAAATTGGTAAGTTGGAGAGTTCGTGAATCTGGGAACTGGTGACGAGTGAACTATGGCGAAGACATGTGAAATCTGCGGCAAGGGTCCTGTCGTGGGCCGACACCACAGCCACGCGAACAACGTGAGCCCTCGCCGCTTCGAGCCGAATCTTCAAGTAGTGCGGGCGATAATCGGCGGCGGCATCAGACGCATTCGCGTCTGCACGCGTTGCCTGCGCAGCGGCAAAGTAACAAAGGCAGCGTAAGTCCGACGTAGGAAGTCGTGAAATCTTCCATCTCGTCTCCCGGCGCACCGAAGGCAATCGGTCCGTACTCGCCGGCCGTGCGCGCGGGGCAGCTGCTCTTCGTGTCGGGGCAGGTAGCCATTGACCCGGCGACGGGCAACGTGATCTCGGGTGATATCGCCGCGCAGACGCGGCGCGTCTTCGACAACATCGATGCGCTCTTGAAGGCGGGCGGCCGCTCGTTCACCGACGTGGTCCGCACCACGGTGTTTCTCGCGGACATGAACGACTTCGCCGCGATGAACGAGGTCTACGGCCAGTACTTCTCCGAGCCGTACCCCGCGCGCGCAACCGTGCAGGTTGCCAGGCTGCCGAGGGACGCGCGTGTGGAGATTGATGTGATTGCGACGTACGAGTAGGGATAGGGCTGACGGCTTCGCCACGAGCCTTCAGCCACGAGCCATTCTCGATTCAGCGCGCGGCTCTCTCGACGCCAATCACCCCTTCGACGCCCCGCACCGCCTTGATCACCTTCTCCAGGTGCTTCATGTCGCTGATCTCGACCGTCATGTCGATTCGCGCGCGTTGATCCTCGTCGGTCGTGGCTTCGATGTTCCTGATGTTCGTGTTGATGTCGGCGATCTTCGTGCTGACGGCGGCCAGCAGTCCCTTCCGGTTCTCTACTTCCATCGTGAGACGCACGGGATACCGCGACGACTGATCGACGCCTTTGTCCCATTCCACCTCGATGCGCCGCTCCGGGTCGTACAGGAGGTTGACGACATTCGGACAGGTAGCGGAGTGCACCGACACGCCTTTGCCGCGCGTGATATAGCCGACGATCTTCTCGCCGCGGATCGGGTTGCAGCAGCGCGCGCGGAACACCATCAAATCGTCGAATCCGCGAACCTTGATCTTCTCTTCGCCGGCGCCGAGCATGCGCCGCACGACGGATGCGACGGCGCCCTCGGGAGGCTTCTCCTGCAGCTTCTCGCCCGGCACCAGCTTGACGAGCACCTGCTTTGGCTGCAGCTTGCCGTAGCCGATGGCTGCATAGACGTCGTCGAGTTTGCCAATCGCCAGATCGGCAAGCACGCGGGCGAAACCGTCCCCCTCGACAATCGTTTTGGGATTCAGATCGTACCGGCGCGCCTCCTTCTCGAACAGCTTGCGTCCGAGCTCGATGGCGCGCGCCTTCTCCTCCGAATGGATCAGGTGCTTGATCTTGTTGCGCGCGCGCGACGTCGCGACGAAGTTCAGCCAGTCGCGGCTAGGTTTGTGCCCGACCTGCCTCACGATTTCGACAATGTCGCCGTTTCGGAGGCGCGTGCGAAGCGGCACCATCTTGCCGTTGACGCGCGCGCCGACGCACTGGTGGCCGACGTCGGTGTGAATCGAGTACGCGAAGTCCACGGGCGTCGCGCCGCGCGGCAGCGCCTTGACGAGCCCCTTCGGCGTGAAGGTGTAGACCTCCTCCGGATACAGCTCGATCTTGAGGTTCTGGATGAACTCCTGCGGGTCGCGTACTTCCTGCTGATATTCGAGCAGTTGCCGCAGCCACTGGAAGTACCGATCGTCGCGCTGATCGCCGACGCGGCCCTCCTTGTACTTCCAGTGCGCCGCGATGCCCTCCTCCGCCATCCGGTGCATCTCGATGGTGCGGATCTGGACCTCGAACGGCATGCCGTGCTCGCTGATCACCGACGTGTGCAGCGCCTGGTACCCGTTGGGCCGCGGCATCGCGATGAAGTCCTTGATGCGTCCCGGAACAGGCGACCACGTCTGGTGGATGATGCCAAGCGCCGCATAGCAGTCCTTGACGCTCTCGGTGATGATGCGCAGCGCCATGAAGTCGTAGACCTGCTCGAGCTCGATCTTCTGGCGGCGGAGCTTCTCGTTGATGCTCCACAGGCGCTTGATGCGTCCGTCGATCTGAATCACCGGCACCTGGGCCTCGGCCAGCTTCGCCGAGATCGTTTTCCTCAGCTCCTCGATCAACCCCTCCGTTGAGCGCCGCCGCGCATCGACCTTCGCCCGGAGCGCTTCGTACGCCTGCGGTTCGAGGTAGCGGAACGACAGCTCCTCGAGCTCGTTCTTGACCTTACTCATGCCGAGCCGGTTGGCGATCGGCGCATAGATGTCGCGCGTCTCCTGCGCGATCTTGGCGCGGCGTTCCTCGGGCAGATGGTTCAGCGTCCGCATGTTGTGGAGCCGATCCGCGAGCTTGACGAGGATGACGCGGATGTCGTCCACCATCGCGAGCAGCATCTTGCGGAAGTTCTCCGCCTGTCGCTCCTCGCTGGACGAGAACGTGATGGCGCTGATCTTCGTGACCCCCTCGACCACGTGCGCCACCTCGGGCCCGAAGAGCTCGCGGATGCGCTCGATGGTCGTCAACGTGTCCTCGACGACGTCGTGGAGCAGGCCTGCCGCGATGGCCACGGCGTCGAGCTTCATGTCGGCGAGGAAGTCGGCGACGGCCAGGGGGTGGATGAGATACGGCTCACCTGAATGACGCACCTGGCCGCGATGCTCGAAGGCCGAAAATACGTAGGCCCGCCGGAGCATTTCGACGTCGGTGGCCGGGCTGTATGCCCGGACTTTTTCCAGCAAATCCTCGAAGCGAATCATCGGAAAACGGTGTCTAAACTAATAATAAGCCGTGCCTTGACGTACGTTTTTGGGCTTCACTATACTGGCCCGGTTTTAGCGACGGAAATTCCTTACGTGTAGGGGGCTCAATGCGATTGTTGCCGGGTGCATCGCTGGTCGTGCTGGCGATGCTAGCCGTTGGATCATTTGCCTCGTCCGGGTGCGCGCAGGTCAGCGAATTGAAGGCCCGTAAGGCCTTCAAGGCGGCCAACCAGGCCTACCAGGCGCAGGATTACAAAAAAGCGTCGTCGCTTTACGAGGAAGCTATCGAGGCCGCTCCGACAACGCAACCGGCCAAACAGTCGTTGTTCTTCCTCGGTAACTGCTACGATCAGCTCTGGAAGCCGAGCAAAAAGGGCGAGGCCGACAACGACGCGCTCATGACGAAAGCCGTCGCCAATTACGAGAAGGCCGCCCAGGAGCTCGCATCGTCCTCCGACCCGATCGACAAGACGCTGGCCAAGCGGTCGCTGGAGTTCCTCGTGGCTGCCTATCGTGCCGACAAGCTGAACGACCCGGCCAAGGCCGAGCCGGTCGTGCAGAAGATGATCCAGCTCGAGCCCGGTGAGCCCGGGAACTACTTTGCGCTGGCCACCATTTACGAAGAAGCCGGCGTGTACGACGAGGCCGAGAAGATCCTCCTGGCCGCCCGGCAGGCGAAACCAAGCGATCCCGCCGTGTATCTGACGCTCGCCGCGTTCTACAACCGCCAGGGACAGTTCGACAAGACCATCGAGGCGCTCGAAGAGCGCGCCCAGAAAGAGCCGAACAATCCGGAAGCCTTCTACACCATCTCGGTTTACTACTGGGAGAAGGCCTACCGCGATTTCAAGCTGACGGAAAAAGAGAAGAAGGCGTTCGTGGACAAGGGCGAAGCCGCCGTCGAAAAGGCGCTGAAGCTCAAACCGGACTACGTCGAAGCCCTTGTGTACAAGGGCCTGCTGCTTCGACTGCAGGCCAACCTGGAAAAAGATCCAGGCAAACAGCAGTCGTTGATCAAGGAAGCCGAGGCCCTCAGCGCGAAAGCCGGCGATTTGCGGAAGGCCAAAGCGGCTGGCGTGCAGTAAGCATCGCCTACGAGGGCTTGGATCGAGAGGCCGTTGAGCGTTCGCTCGACGGCCTTTTTTTCACCACCGTCATACGCGCGCGGTAGAATTGCGCGTCTCTCACAACAACTCGAGCAGGGAGTGCACATGAGTCGCAGCATTTCGAGGACCGTCGCGCTGTTGGTGTTTTGCGTATTGGTGTGGCCCACGGGTCGCGCGAACGCGCAGGGCGTGACCACCGCGAGCATGAGTGGTGTCGTCAAGGACGCGCAAGGCGCTGTGATCCCTGGCGCCAGCATCGTGGCCGTGCACGAACCGTCAGGCACGACGTACGAAGCGATCGCACAGGCCGACGGTCGTTTCTTCATTCCTGGCATGAGAGTGGGCGGCCCGTACAAAGTGAGCGCGTCGCTTTCGGGCTTTACCACGGAAGAAAAGAGCAATCTCACCCTGAGCCTCGGCGTCACGCAGGATCTTGAGTTTGCGCTCAGGGTGGCGGCGATCTCCGAAACGATCACGGTCGTTGGCACGAGCGATCCGGTGTTCAGCACGTCGCGGACAGGCGCCGCGACCGCCGTCATGCGCGAAGACCTCGCCTCGCTGCCGACGATTACGGGCCGCATCACCGACATCACGCGCCTGACGCCGCAGTACGGCGGCTCCGGGACGTTCGCGGGGCAGGACAACCGCGCGAACAACGTGACGGTCGACGGCTCGTACTTCAACAACTCGTTCGGCCTCGGCGTCACGACGGGCGGCATCGGCGACCGCACCGGCGTTGCGCCGATCTCCCTCGAAGCGATCGAACAAATTCAGGTGCAGGTCGCACCGTACGACGTGCGCCAGGGCAATTTCGTCGGCGCCGGCGTCAACACGGTGACGCGGAGCGGAACGAACACGCCAACCGCGTCGGTCTATCACCGGACGCGCAACGAATCGTACGTCGGCAAGGAGGCGGCCGGACAGGCATTCAATCCCGGGACATTCGACACGACCGTCACCGGCACATGGGGGGGCGGCCCGATCATCAAAAACAAGTGGTTCGCGTTCGGCGCGTACGAGAAGCAGGAAGACACGCGCCCGTTGACGACGTTCCTGTCGAACCCGGGCGGCGCCCCGGTCGCCGGCAACACGACGCGCGTCCTGACGTCGGACATGCAGGGCTTGAGCGATTTCCTGAAGAAGAACTTCAGCTATGACACCGGGCCGTTCGACAACATTCCGAAGCTCACGCCAGCCAAGCCGTGGATGATCAAGAGCGACTACAACGTCAACACCGCGAACAAGGTGACGTTCCGCTACACCCAGCTCGACTCGAGCACGGACGCTTTCCAGTCGGGCGGGACGTCGCTCGGCAACTACACGCGGCAGACGAACACGACCCAGTTCCTTTCATTTGCCAACACGAACTATCAGATTGTCGAGAACCTCAAGTCGGGCGTGGGCGAGTGGAACTCGGTGTTCGGCACCATGACGAACAACCTGCTCGTCGGCTACACGCACCAGGATGAGAGCCGCGGCGACAGGGGCCAGGTGCCGCCCTTCCCGTTCGTCGTCATCGGCGACGGTGCGGGCGGCGCGTACACGACGTTCGGCAACGAGCCGTTCACGCCATTCAATCTGCTCCGCTACAACACGTTCCAGGTGCAGGACAGCGTGACGAAGTTCGCGAAGAACCACTCGATCACCTTCGGCGGCAACCTGGAGAAGTTCCACTCGGACAACTCGTTCTATTTCGGCGTCCAGAGCGCCTACACCTACGCCTCGCTGGCGGACTTCTATACCGACGCGAACGGCTTCCTCGCGAACCCGAATCGCACGGTCTCGCCGGTCAACCTCGTGGGCTTTCAGGTGAAGTATCTCCTGCAGCCAGGGCAGACGACGCCGCCGCTCCAGCCGCTCGACGTGATCTATGCAGGCGGCTACGTGCAGGACGAATGGCGGCCAAAAACGAACCTCACGGTGACAGCCGGCCTGCGGGTCGACGTCCCGCGTTTCGGGAACACCGCGTTCGACAACCCGGCGGCGGACACGCTGACCTTCCGCGATCAGGATGGATCGCCGGTGCAGTACAACACCGGCAAGCTCCCCGATGCGACGCCGTACTGGTCGCCTCGCGTCGGCTTCAACTACGACGTGGCGAACGATCAGAACACGCAGCTGCGTGGCGGCACGGGCCTCTTCAGCGGCAAGCCGCCGTACGTCTGGATCTCGAACCAGATCGGCAACACCGGCGTGCTGGCCGGCTTCGTGGACACGCGTCCTTCCACGTCAACAACGGCGTTTCCCTTCAACCCGAACACCGACAAATACAAACCTGCACCGACGGGCGGCACCGCCGCGAGCTACGAGCTGGACCTCACCGACAACGGCTACCGGTTCCCCCAGACCTGGCGGACGAACATCGGCGTCGACCGGAAGCTGCCGGGGGGCCTGGTCGGCACGCTCGATTACATCTACAACCGCGACATCAACGCGCCGCTCTACATCAACGCGAATTTGGCCGCATCAAATACTGCCTTCACGGGTGTCGACAACCGTCCGCGCTGGGCGGTGATCCCCGGCGGTTCTCCGGCCTGCATCGTCACCGTGGGACTGGAGAATGGCCCGTGTCTCAATAAGATCAACAATGCACGCGGCAATCAGGTCACCGCGAACTATGTGCTCAAGGACCAGGATCAGAACCGGTCGTGGAACATTTCTGGCTCGCTCACGAAGAACATGGTGCACGGCTTGTCGGCGAGGGGCGGCTTCAATTACGGCCGCTCGTGGAGCCTCATCGAGCCCTCATCCACCGTGGCCACGGTTTATGGAACGACCGGAATCGTGTCCGATCCGAACAACCCGCCGCTGGCGTATTCCACGAACTCGCCCGGCAAGCGCATTTTCGCGGCAGTGAATTACACGGCGTCCTACTTCAGTTGGGGCGCCACGACATTCTCGGTCTTCTACGACGGCCATACGAACGGGAACACCACCTACGTGTTCTCGAGCGACGCGAACGGCGACGGCTATAACAACGACCTGATCTACATCCCGCGCAACACGTCGGAGATGAACTTCGTGCCGTTCACCTCCGGCGGCAGGACCTTCACCGCCGCCGACCAGGCCGCGGCGTTCGAGCAGGTAATCCAGAGCGACTCGTATCTGAGCTCGCATCGCGGTCAATATGCCCAGCGCAATGCCGTGTTCCTGCCGGTGGTGAACCGCCTCGACCTCAGCCTGACGCAGGATGTGTTCCACAGCATCGCCGGCAAGAAGCATTCAGGTCAGGTGCGGCTCGACATCACGAACTTTGGCAACCTGCTCAATCACGACTGGGGCGCGGGCACACGCCTGGTGAACACCCAGATTCTGACGAACCCGACGGTGGACGCAAACGGCGCGTTGTCGTACCGGCTGCAACTGTCGGGCGGGAATCTGATCACCAATGCGCGCCAGACGGCCGCTGGCATCGCCGACGTGTACGTGATGATGCTCAGCTTCAGGTACACGTTCCAGTAAACCCAGGGATTGGGGACTGGGGATTAGGGCCTGGGACTCGAAAACTAGCGACGCAACGGACGGTCTCTCCTCGATCGAGCGCAGAAAGTCGAAGGGCCGGAGCGACATCGCTCTGGCCCTTTTGCGTTTCGGAGTTCAGATCTCAGAGCTGCGGATAAATTTCAGTACTCCGGCCTTCTCGGCGCCGGCGGAGGCGGCGGCGGGGCATCCGTGATCGTGTAGTCGGCAGGCGGCTCGAACATCTCCCGCGGCGGATCCGAGCGCACGACGTTCGTGAGGCGATATTCAACATCACCGGTGCGAGGATCGTGGTGGCGCGACAGCATCAGCACTTGCAACTCTGAAGACTCCCAC
>JBKPDW010000177.1:0-7615 GCA_046728115.1 Acidobacteriota bacterium
ATCAAGAGTCGCAGGGGTCTCGGAAATCCTCGATCTTTTTGAGAAGGATAGTTAGCTCAATGTTTATGCGGGTGAACTGCAAGTGCGCCCACCAAGTGCGCCCACCACTGGCCGGGCAGGACGGCGATAGCGAGTCATCAGCGAGAGACCCGAAAATAGGGTGGCCGGGCGAAATGGGCTCGATTCATGCGGGCTCGGCGCGTGCCTACGCTGACCGAGTCGCGAGTCTCATCAAACTAAGGTGACCAACCGAGCGAACACGTAAACTGGCCTGGGAGGAATCATGTTTTTCTGGAGCCACGTGGCGATCGTCGTAGCGCTCGCCGGAAGCATCTATGCTGCGCCGGCCGGCGAAGACGAAACTGCGATCCGAACGATGGTCGATCAAGCCGTCAAGCGTCTGAACAAGGGTGACCTAACCGCCCTCGAGGAGTTCTGGGACGAGGGCGCCGACTACGTCGGCGTTGATGGCGAGTTGATCAAGGGAAGGACTCAGATTCAAGCACTGTTTCGTAAGGCTGCGGGGCAAACCGGACAGCAGACCGCTATGATCGAACAGATTCGCTTCATCACGCCGGAAATCGCAACGGTCGATGGCATATGGATCGTCACCGGTGCTCGGGATGGAACGGGCCAGGAATTGCCTCCGATCAAGGGCAGAGGGTTTGAAGTCGTTCAGAAGAAGAGCGGGCGATGGAGATTCGTCTTGACGCGGGAGATGGTGATCTTCGGCGGAAAGTGAGTTGCCGTGACGCGGGGCCTCTGCCCAATGTCTCTTGTGTCCGAGTGTCGCGCCTCTCACAAATCCTCGATCTTCTTGCGGAGGATAATCGGCTCAATGTTTATGCGGGTAAACTCGACGTGCGCCCACCAGGTGCGCCCACCACGGAGTCGGATTTCCGGATGTCGCTGAACGTTGCGGTCTCGGCACGAGCGTCAAGATGAGCCCATCTAGTACTTGACGCATATACATATCACTTGATATACAGTTGGGCGTGCCAAGATCGAAGCCCGACGCGTTCCTCCCGCTCAAGAGCAACTGGTTCCACATTCTCGTCTGCCTGGTCGAGCGCGAGCAGCATGGCTACGGCATCATGCAGGACGTGCTGGAACGGAGCGGCGGAAAGGTGCGGCTGTGGCCGGCAACCTTGTACGGCTCGTTGAAACGGCTGATCGAGAAGGGACTGATCGCCGAGTCCGGCGATCGTCCAGCGCCTGAGCTCGACGATGCCCGTCGTCGGTATTACAAGCTGACGCCGCTCGGCCGGCAGGTGCTCGATCTGGAAAGTCAGCGACTCAAGGATCTGGTGCGGGTGCTCGATGCGCGACGCCGACAGGAGGCGCGATCATGAGCACGTTCGTGATGGGGTGCTGCCGCGCCTATCGGCGCATTGCGCTCGCCTTTCCTCACCAGTACCGGACGATCTGCGGTGATGGACTGGAGCAGCTCGGCGAAGACGTCGTGCCGCGTGTGTGGCAGCAGCAGGGTGTCGTCGGGTTGATTCGGCTGTTCGGGGATCTCGCGTTACGTCTGCCATGCGAACACGTCTCGACGTGGGCAGACAGATTGAGGGAGGCAACCATGGCAGATGATGTCTTCGAAGGTACGTGGCGCGCCAGGCAGAGCGAGCCCTCGTTGTGGAAGGTCGATCGGCCGGCGCCGCAGCAGGCCTATCTGCGGTTCGAGCCCACCGACACCGGGTATCTGATGCTGGCATACGGCGTGGTGAACGGGGAGGCGTGTGCCGAGCGCCCGCAGACGATCATCGCGGACGGACGTCGCCGCCCCGTGCTCGACTTGAGCGGACGGCCGATCCCAGGTGTGCCTGTAGGCGCGACGACGTTCGGCAGCCGGCCGGATCCCCAAACCCTCGAGCTCGGGACAGAGGTGGACGGTCAGGTGCTCGGGGCCGGACGGTACAAGGTGTCCGCCGATGGAAAGACACTCACCGTCACGAACAAAGGCAGCGGACCCAAGGGGCCTTTCGAAGTCGAGATGGTGCTCGAGCGGGTCGTCCCGGCGCCTTAGCGCACATAGAGGAGTCGCATGCAACCTTGCGTCGACAGGCATCTGCTCACCTTCGTGCTGCTGGCGTGGCTCGGTGGGGCCACCGTCTGCTTCGCGCAGGACGTCGCTCGGATGGATCAGGTCGTGCAGTCCTATGTCAGCAGTGGAACCTTCGCCGGTTCCGTGCTCGTCGCCCGCGGCCGCGACGTGATCGTCAGCAAGGGCTACGGTCTGGCAAACGTCGAGTGGAACATCCCGAGCAGTCCGAGCGCACGGTTCAGAGTGGCGTCGATCACGAAGCAATTCACGGCCGCCGCGATCCTGCTCCTCGAAGAGCGCGGGCGACTGAAGATCGGTGACCTCGTCAAGACGCATCTGCCCGAGGCGCCAGCGACATGGGACCGCATGACGATCTTTCACTTGCTGACGCACACCGCCGGATTCCCAGGCCTGTTTCCGACGCTCACCGCTCGTCAGGCATCGGTCGAAAGCGCAGACGGCACGGTCGCGGGATACGTTGCCGCGCTGATGCAGCAGCCACTCGAGTCGCAGCCGGGCGAGCGTTTCAACTACGCGAACGCGGGCTACTTCGTCCTCGGGCACCTTATTCAGCAGCTCACCGGGAAGTCCTACGAGACGTTCCTCCGCGAGAACATCTTCACGCCGCTTGGCATGAAAGACTCGGCGCTCGACAGCCCCAGTGTGATCGCGCGCCGCGCCGGGTCGTACACTGTGACGCCGAACGGTCTCGTCAACGCCTCCTATGCTTCCGATCGAATCGTTCCGAACACGGCGGCGGGCTTGTACTCGACGACAGAAGATCTGATGCGGTGGCAGAACGGTTTGTACGGCGGCAAGGTGATCTCGAAGGCCTCGGTGCAGAAGATGACGACGCCGTTCAAGGGCGATTACGGGCTCGGTGTGTACATCCGAACCGTTGACGGCCGTCGAGCGGCGACACACGGCGGCGGCGTGCCGCCGTTTGCCAACTTGACGTATTTCTTCGATCGCGGTATCTCGGTGGTCGTGCTCGGCAACCTCAGTGTCGCGCCGTCGGCGGAGATCGCCGGGTATCTCGGCGCGCTCGCACACGGCGACACCGTGCAGTTGATGTCGGAGAAGAAGGCGATCACGGTCGCGCCGTCAGTGCTCGCGCGGTACGCCGGCGTGTATCAACCCGCCGTCGGCCAGACGATGACCATCAGAGTCGAGGGCGGACAGCTTACCGCGCAGCCGGAGCGCGGCTCCGCGCTGCCGCTCCTGGCCGAGTCCGAGACTCGCTTCTTCAACCGCGACCTCCACGTCGTCGTCGAGTTCATCCGTGACGGCGCGGGCAACGTCTCCGAGCTCGTGGTGCTCCAGGGGACGCATCAGGAACGCGCGACGCGCGTGAAGTAATCGTCGCCGCGACGAGACTCGCGTGACTCGGCGCGGTGCTGAAACGAGTTGGCAGATGACGCTCTGGCAGGACCTTCGCTACGGGTTCCGGATGCTGGCGGCCAGCCCCGGATTCACGACAGTTGCGGTGCTGTCGCTCGCCATCGGCATCGGCGCCAACTGCGCCATCTTCAGCTTCGCCGATGCGCTGCTCCTCCGGGTTCGCCTTTCCACCCGGTCGGGACGTGTGGAGTCCGAAGGTCTTCTCGGCCGAGGATGAACGACAACGCGCGAGCGCATTCTACCGGGTTGTTGGGAGCCTGAAGCCCGGTGTGTCGCTGCGCACGGCTCAGGCACGCCTCGACATCGTCGCCCGCCAACTCCAACAGGAGCACCCACGGGAGGATGGGAATGTGGCGATCAGCGCCCTGTCCCTGAAAGAGTCGCTCGTCGGTGACGCGCGGCCGATTCTCACGCTGTTTCTGGTTGGCGTGGCGCTGCTACTGCTGGTGGCATGCGCCAACGTGAGCAATCTGTTTCTCGTGCGCATGCACCGGCGGCGACAGGAGTTCGCGGTTCGAGCAGCGCTCGGCGCAGCGATTGGCCGCCTTCGCCGCCAGGTTCTCGCCGAGAGTATGGTCGTCGCGTTCATCGGGGCGACCTTGGCCGTTACTGGTGCGCACTGGGGCGTGGCCAACGCTGCGCGCGATCGTTCCCGATACCCTACCCCGCGCCGACGAGATGGCCGTTGGCTGGCTGGCCACGATCGTGGCATACGCGCTCGGGTTGGGCACCGCCGCCGGTGTCAGCCTCCTGTCGCTGGCGCGCTCGCGTGAATCGCGTCCCCTCGGGCTCAACACATCAGCCCGCACGGCGAGCGCAGCACGCAGTTGGTTGCAGGCGTGTTTCGTCGTGGTTCAGCTCGCGATGGCAATGGTTCTTGTCGTCACGGCGGGACTCTTCGTCCGTTCACTTGTCACGCTGTTGGGACAGGAGCGCGGTTTCCGCACCGATAAGGTCGCGGCAGTCACGCTGTTTGCTTGGCAGGACTATCCGCGGCCGGCGCAGCGCGCTCAATTCGTGCAGCGGGTTGTGGAGCGGTTGGCATCGCTACCTGGAGTCGAGGACGCCGGGGCCGGGTCGTCGGTGCCTCTCGCCGAAAACATTGGGCCCGAAAGCGCAACCTTGACGATTCCAGGCGTGCCCGCTGCTCCCGATCAAGCGCCAGGCGCACAGGCGTCTGTCATTTCTCCTGGGTATCTCGAGTCACTGGGCATCACCGTTCGTGAAGGCCGGGCGTTCACGTGGTTCGATCGTGCCGAATCAGCACCTGTTGTCCTGATTAACGAGCGCTTGGCGGAACGCGACTGGCCAGGACGATCGCCTCTTGGCCAGAAAATCATCGTGCGATTCGCCGGGCCACCCGTCACGCGCGAGATTGTCGGTGTCGTCAACGATGTCAGACGGAGGCTGGCACAGGATGCGCCGGCGGCTCTGTACGTTCCGCATAGCCAGTCGCCAACCGGGAGCATGACCTTCGTCGCGCATACTTCAGGTGACGCAACATCACTGCTGCCGGCCATCAAGGGCGTGATCCGGGACGTCAACGGGTCAATTGCACTCGGGAACGTGGTGACACTCGACGGTCTCCTGGAAACGACACTGAACCCGCGCCGGTTCAATCTGAAGCTGGTGGCATTCTTCGCAATCACCGCGTTGTTGCTGGCGACCGTAGGCACGTATGGCCTCATCGCCTACACGACAAACGAACGGTTGAAAGAGATCGGCATTCGCATGGCGCTCGGCGCAACAGTGGGACACGTGGTGGGCGTCATCGTCGTGGACGGTGCGCGGATCGCGGCTGCAGGCGCGGTGCTAGGGTTGCTCGGGTCAGCGGCGATGAGCCGACTGGTTCGCGGGATGTTGTACGGCATCACCCCTTTGGATGCCCCGACTTACGCGGCTGGCGCCTTCGTAGTCATCGTCATGGCGCTGTTCGCCTGCGGGTTACCCGCGTATCGAGCCTCGCGCCTCGACCCATTGAAAGTCTTACACACGGATTGACAACGGCTGGAAAGCGACCTGCACGCACGCAGGAAGCCTCTTCGGTGCGTCAAACCGACTTCCCCAACGCGGCGGCCGAGTGCAACGCACTCGCCTCGCACAAATCCTCGATCTTTTTGGGGAGGATAGTTGGCGCAATGTTTAGGCGGGTGAACTCGAGGTGCGCCCACCAGGTGCGCCCACCACTGAGGCGGGTTGCGCAACAATGAGAACCGACCGTTGAGGCAGAGCCTCGTCGGTTCGGTCAATGAGATCGCGCGAGGCTGGAAGCAGCGACCTTCCGCTGCGTCCGCTCGCTAGGAATGCGAAAACAGGCTCGCCTCATTCCCCGAAACGCTAAAGGCGGTAATCCCGCGAGGGTCTACCCCGATCAGGTCGGCGCCGCTTTCAGCGTGTGACGGCCGTTGCGAGCGGCGGCCCGGTCGAGCGCCTGCGCGGCGCGTCGGATCTACGAGTATCTTTCGGAAACCAGTCCGCGAACGATCGGATGGAGATTCGAGAGCGGCATGGAACCCGAGGACAGCCGGAGCAGATCACTCGATCCCACGCGTGCGACGTTACATCCGAAGAGCGACGACGGGATCGACGCGCATCGCACGGCGCGCCGGAATGTAACAGGCGACCCCCGACACCAGCGCGAGTAGCGCGCCAACTCCCACGAACGTCATTGGATCGCGTGCGCCGACGCCAAACAGCAGCGTCGCCATGACGCGAGTGAGCGCGAGTGAAACCACGATCCCGAACGCGAGCCCGGCGGCGGCGAGCCGCGCCCCTTGGCCGAGCACGATGCGCAGCACGTCTCCAGGCTGCGCGCCGAGCGCGAGTCGGATGCCGAGCTCGCGCGTGCGTTGCGCGACCGCATAGGACATGACGCCGTAGAGTCCCACGGCGACGAGGATCAGGGCGACGAGGGCAAAGACGCCGACGAGCAGAAGGTTGAATTGCTCTTGCGCCGTCGCCGCCGAACGTAAGCGCTGCAGCGTTTGCACCCGCGTAATCGGCAGCTGCGGATCGATCGCCCAGACAGCCGTGCGAATCGCGGCGCCGGTGGCGGCCGGGTCGCCGGAGGTCTTCACCGCCCAGTCTGCAATCACGTCGCGTGTGCCCTGGTCCTGATACGGCGGCAGATACATGGCCGGCCGCGGCTGATGGACCAAGTCGGTGTGCTGCACATCGCCGACGATGCCGACGACGGTGACCCACGGCGCGGTGGCCGAGCGTCTGATGCGCTTGCCCAGGGCGTCCTGATTCGGCCAGAACTTCCGGGCCATCGCGTCGCTGATCGCGATCACCGGCTCGCTCGTGGGCGTGTCATTCCACGCCACGTCCCGCCCGCGAAGCAGCGGAATGCCCATCATCGAAAAGTAACCCGGCGTCACCGAGCGATAGTCCACGAGCGGTATCTGCCCTGGCGCCGGCGGAGGAGCCCCTTCGATCGTGATGCCAGCCGACCGCGTGGACATCGAGAGCGGTAGCGAACTAGTGCCGGACGCGGCCTGAGCACCCGGCAACGCGCGCAGGCGTTCCACCAGCTGCTGATAAAACGCTGTGCGTTTGGCGCCCGTGTCGTATCGGCTTGCCGGAAGCGCCGCCCGGAACGTCAGGATCTGTTCCGGCCGGAACCCGAGTGGGACGCGTTCGAGCTCGAGGAAGCTGCGCAGCAACAGCCCCGCGCCGACGAGCACGATGACGCCGAGCGCGGTTTCGATCACGATGAGCGTGCCGCGCGCGCGTGCACCCGAGCGATCGGCCGAGCCGCGCGTGTCGGCCTTGAGCCGTTCGTGCAAATCGCTGCGGTGCGATCGGAACGCAGGTGCCAGCCCGCACACGAGGCCCGCGAACAGCGCGATGCCGAAGTTGAAGAGCGTGGCCGGGGCGCTGACGCCGACGGTCGCGATCCGCGGCAGGCCGGCAGGCGCCAGCGCGCGTACGGCCGCGACACCGCAGAACGCGAGCGCGAGCCCGACGAGGCCGCCGATGCCGGCGAGCAGCGTGCTTTCTGTCAGCAGCTGCCGCACCACGCGGCCTCGTCCGGCGCCTAGCGCGGTGCGCACCGCAAATTCGCGGCTGCGCGCCGACGCTCTCGACAGCAGCAGGTTGCCGATGTTGGCGCAGACCATCAGCAGCAGGAACGCGACTACGCCGAGCAACACGAGCAGGGCCGTG
>JBKPDW010000178.1:0-17255 GCA_046728115.1 Acidobacteriota bacterium
GTTTAGCTGGCCGTCGGTTATGTACGTCGCCATGCAGAGCTCGACGCGTAGTGTGCACGTACCACCACCGGGCAATTGATTACGGCCGGAGCGAACGGCGCCCCAAACCCATTCGGCCCGTAAAAAATGTACGTATCGTCGGTGAGCAGATACGTTTTCTTCAGCACGAGATCCGGGGGGAATTGCTGTCCCGCCTGCGCGGTGGCGCCCCACAGGCCGACGACGGCGGTCGCCATCGCGATAAAAGCCGCGCGCACCCAAGAGTGTGTTCTGGTAGTCATGGTCTCGTCCTTCCTTTGCGTCGCTTACGGTTTGAACACCGAAATCGTCACGCTTCGGGCAACGACGATGGCGCTGGGATCGCCGTATGTGGACATCTTGACGGCAATCTCGTGATTGCCCGGCGTGATCGGGAACGCCCACGTAAAGCCCGACGCGGAAGTGAGCTGACCGCCAAGCGTCGATTTGGGCGCCAGTTGCGCGCACCATTGCGGCAAGACGCCCTGGTGATCGCCGTCGAGATAGACGCAGGCGAACAGCAGATCGTCATCGAGGTAGGCGAACATCGCTGACAGGTCGACCTGCGCCACGCACGATCCTGCACCGACGCAGGAGACGATCGTTGGCGTGAACGCATCGGCCATCCCGAATACTGGATCAAATGGGTGGAGCGGTACGGAGTTGTTCGCGGTCTTGATGTACGTCTTCTTCAACGTCAGGTTCAGCGCCGCCTGCTCTTGCGGCTGCGCCTGCGCGCTCGCGGGCAGCAGCTGGAACGCGGCGGCCGCGACGACGATGCCAATTGCACGAGCAGCAATTCCTTTCATGTCAGCCTCCTCAAACATTCACATCTGTGACGCGAGCTCTCGCTCTGCGCCGATCACAGTCCCGTAAAGGACTGCCCCACTGACAACGCCCTCTGCTTTGTTGCCCTCCTTTCCCGGTCGCACCGCGCGTCGAAAGCGCTCGCCCCGCTGACCACGCTGCGAGGGACACGATACGGGCGCGCGCGTCGGCTGACACCACACGAAGGCGTAGTGACGTGGAAACAAAACTGCGAGTGAACTATTAATTCAGGTAGGAATTTCGAGGTCTGCCTGCCGGGTTCGTGCTCGGCCTCGCGCTGGGCGCCCTGAGTACTCCGGTGCCGGACCGCGCCATCACGCTGTTGGCGACGATTGGCGCAATCTTCGCGAACTTGATTCGGATGACCGTGATCCCCCTCGTCACGTCGATGCCGATCGCGAGCATCGGCTCGATGGGCGCGTCACGCGCGCTGCCAACCAGCCAAGGGCGCCACCCTTCCTCCTGGTGAGGCGTGCGATCCGAGGCACGTTGGGTGCGATGAGGACGTGGCCGTCCCGGCCGCGCATCGGTCTTCAGGTGCCAAGCGTCTCCGCTGAACGCTATGCTGCCTTCCTGATTGCCTTCAGGATGTCCGTCGCAGCCTGGATTCCGGAAAGCGCAGCGCCTTCCATGAAGCCCTGAAACTCGTAAAAAGAGTTCGTGTGCTCGCCCGCGAAGTAGAGATTGTTAACGGGTTGACCCTCGATCCCGGCAATCGTCGTGAACTGGCCTGGCAAGTAGCACGTGTAGCTGCCTTGTGTAAACGGATTCGAGGGCCAGTGCTCCAGATGAACGACGAGCTGACCGCCAATCCTGGTGGCCGCGCCAGCGGCACCCGGGTACACGATGTCGAGATCGCTCAAGAAGAGCTCTGCCTCGGACTGCGCCGCCAGAGGATTGAGTGTGGCGCCGCGTTCGGCGCCGGAATAGTCGGTGAGAATGGCCTGGTTGGAACCTGCACGAGCCGGGTTCGTCTCCCAGGTGGTTTGATGGTGTAACAGGTCCGAGTAAGAGGCGCCCGTACTGCCAAGGCCGACCCACGGACGACCCGTAAAGCCCACCATCATCTTGGCATTCGTGCCATACCCGAGAAAATCGATCGCGTTCCGTTTCGCCAGCGGCAGGGCCAGGCTCGCGTCCAATTCCACGTCTCGCAGCACTGTGAACGGAATCGCAAGGACAGCTGCGTCGTGAGTCCTGACGAGCGTCTGGCTTCCGCTCTTGAATGTGAGCTCGATGGCGCCGGCTGGAGTCCGGCCCACTCGTACGAGCTGCATCCCGAACTGGATCTGGCTTGCGAGATCGTTCGTGAGTCCCTCGACGATTCGATCGTTGCCGTCGAGCACGTGCCACCGTTCGTCGCTGAACACGCCGAACGGAGTGAATTTCGACCGCCGGTCAGCGTGGATGAACAGGAGAAAGTTGAGACAGCTCTGTTGCGCCGGTGCCAGTCCGTATTCTGCGATATAGGCCTGGATGATCGCTTCCTTGACGATCGGTCCGGCGACCATGCTCGCACCGTTCTGTCCTTCGAGATAAGCCAGCAAGCTTGTGTTGTCCAATTGAACATCGATGTCGGTATGCGCGTCAGCCGTCACTCTCCTCGAGAGTCTGCGCAGGTCGATGTGCATGGCTCCGATGAACTCGCGGAACTGATCGACAACAACAGACTCCGGCCAGTGCTGACCGTTGAAGACGTAGAAGACCTCGCCAGGGAGTTTCGACACGTCCTCGATCGGCAGGTCGAATCGCCGGGCGTATCCGAGCATCGTCTTGTGAAGGTTGTCGATGAACTCCCCGCCGCGCTCAGCAACCTGCCCGGGAAAGAATCCGCGCAGCGAGAAACAGCGCCCGCCGGTCCGAACGTCGGCGTCGTACAGCGCGGCGTGAATACCTGCGCCATTGAGTTGATCCGCGCAGGTGAGGCCGGCGAGTCCGGCCCCGACAATGCCCACGTTCAAATTCTGACGAATCCGTGGCAGCGCGGCTGCGTGACAGACCGGCGCGGCAATGGAAGCGACCGCCCCCACTGCAGCGGCGCGGCCCATGCTCACGAGCCATTCGCGTCGTCCCACTCGCCGAGATGCGGCTCCGAGGTGCTGGGTACGAAGACGCTCGAGCACCTCCACGGTGGAAATGTTGCCTTCGTCACAGTACCGAGCGATCCGGACGATGCGCGCGAGATCGGCAAACAATGTGGAGCGGCCCATAGGAGACCTCCCGAAATCGCATTGTCGAAGAGTACCCGACTGGCCAAGCGTCATTGTGCCCTAAGCGATCGTGTCGGCCGCTGCGCGCCAGCGTCGAGCAGCTCAGCCGAGGGCCTGACGCTGACGTGGCCTGAGGGCGACAGCCCACGGCCCTTCAGCGGCGCGAGGCATTCTTTATCAGAAGGCTCGAGAAAGGCGGCCGAATCGGTTACGGGCGAGGTACGGCTCAGATCGCCGTTTACTCCGTCCACAACCACCGACGCACCGTGAGGAAGAGCGTGAGGAAAAGCAGCACAAACACCATCGCCGCCTCGTGCATCGGCACGATCGCGTTTGCGACGGCGACGAACACAACGAAGAGCGACATCCAGACGCCGGCTGACACGATCGCACCGAGCCATCAGGTACGGCGGAAGACGTTCTTTTGAGGCGGACTGTATCATCTCCGGCGGCAACGATGGTGCGCGCAGCGATCGCACTCACGATTTGGATCGACGCCGTGGCCGCGCTCGTGCTGTCCGTTCACCACACCGAGGAGTGGTTAGAGGTCCCGCTGACGTTGGTCGTGCTGTCGCACTACGTGTGGATGCCGCTGCGATGGGCGCTCGTCTTGACGCTCCTGATCCGAACGGTGCGCGCGAATCCGCTGAGAAGACTCGCAAGGGCGCACATTGCTCAAATCACGCTGGCGATCGTACTCCACGTCGTTTTCGGGTTCTTGTCGCTGATCGGCTGGCTGATGATTGTGATCAATACGAGAACGGACGAACATGTCATCGGGCTTGTGTTGCACGTCGCCGTACCGACTGCAGTCGTCGGTATTGTGGCACGACGCACGTTGCGGCATCGGGGTCAATCAGGGCCGGAACGGATCTGAATGGACCGATGAGTTGCACCACCGATGGGACGAGGGTCCTTCGAACTACCGAGCGGCATGAGATCATCAATCTCTCAGGTGGAAGTCGCGAGCGGCAAATCCGCGCCGGAGGATCTGGCGCGGCGTGGCTCCCATCATTCGTCGAAACGTGCGAGTGAAGTGCGCCGCGTCCGAGAAGCCGGCAGCGTACGCGGCGTCAGCGACCGACTGGCCACGTGCAAGCTCGCCGGCGCCGCACTGCAGGCGCAGCCAGAGGACGTACGGACGCAACGGAACGCCAACAGACGTGGTGAACAGGTGCATGAACCGCGAGGGCGAGAGGCCGACGCTTGCGGCCACGGCATCGAGGGACACCGCCTCGGCTTCGGCCAGCCTGTTCGGAAGCGCTCGCAGGACGCGCTTGACGCGGTAATCAAGCGACGGCAGTCGACGGTCCCGCAGCAGGGTGTTCGTCACCCAAGGCTCCACTCGATCCGCAGTTAACGACACCGGTTCACCGAGCTGCGTTCGCCACTCGGCGATCGTGCCAGGGGCAATCGACGCAACCTCCGATTCCGCACGCCCGGCCAGCGCCGCGCCGAGCTCGCTTTCCGCGTCCACGAAGGCGATCAGCACGTCGGTATCTGTGGCATCCACTTCGTGCCACGCATCGGGCCCCACGAGCACCGCGCCGCACGTCGTCCAACGTTGCCGTTGACGCCTGCGGAACCGGAGCCTTCCGTGCAAGGCCATCACGAGCTGAACGCAATGATGGCGATGGAGATCGCTCCACGAACCGGGGCCCCACAGAAACAGCGCCGCTGGCCACGTAAATGCTGACGCGGCGACGTACTTCGACGCCGGAAGCAGCATGCGTCATTTTCGCATGCGATGTCGCGGACAGAAGCGATCTTGACGAGGCAGCCAATTCGTTCAAGACCCGCGCGCGTCGACCCGGTACATTCGTGGCGTAGAGAGTGGCATGGAGAGGAAGGAACCTGAGAGATGGCACCGCTGATCGTGATGTTCGTCGGTTGGGCTGTCGCCCGCTTGCTTGGCTTTACGGGTGTGTGGAGTCGGACGGATTCGTAGAGTGATGCTCTCCGCTTCGCCCTCTCGGCGATGTTCGTGTTCACGGCTGTTTCGCACTTTCATCCGCGTACACGGCCGGACCTGATCCGAATGGTGCCAACGAGCCTGCCAGCCGCGCCGCTTCTGGTGACGGCCACCGGCGTGTTTGAATTCCTCGGGGCAATCGGCCTGCTCATACCACAGGCCGCGGCGGCGGCCGCATGTGCCCTGGCGATTCTGTTGGCGGCGATGTTCCCTGCGAATGTCCACGCGGCTCGAGCTGGGCTGATCGTCGCAGGGCGTCGAGCTACTCCCCTCGTCTGGCGACTGCCGTTGCAGCTGTTCTGGTTCGCATCACTCTGCTGGGTCGCTCGGTAAGAAAGGAACTACATGAGTCCGAGCAGCAAAAGAAATGCAGACGAAGCCGCGATACGCGAGCTGGTTGAGAGGTGGGCGAGGGCGGTGCGCGACAAGAATCTGGAAGGGATTCTTGCCTATCATTCAACAGACATGTTGATGTTTGATGTCCCGCCGCCATTGGAATCGAAGGGCATTGAAGCGTATCGGAAGACGTGGGCTTCGTTCTTTGCCTGGTCTGAGGATCCGGCGATCTTTGAGATCATGGACATGGACATCACTGCGGGCATCGACGTTGCGTTTGTGGCGGCCTTGATGCGATGTGCCGGAGTGGAAAGCGGAGAGCGAATCCAACTTGAATTTCGTCTGACCATTGGGTTACAAAAGATCGGCGATCAATGGATGGTCTTGCACGAACATCATTCGATTCCCGCGAGTTGAATCACGTATTTCGCAGGCTCCCGCACAATCGCTGAGTTCGCGCCCGGCTTTGCCTCGCATGTCGTCCGGTTCGAAACTCGGCGAGCCGGCGGTAGACCGCGTGTGAGGTGCTCGGACCGCCGCCCGTATCGTGGTTCCTCAGGCGCCGTCCTGACCCGACGCGCCACCCGATTGGCTCACGCGCGCGATCTGGACGGAATCGCGAACGCTGGCCGTCATAGAGTGGCCGAGACTCGGGCAGTTGGCCGATTCACTCGCGCCTGAGCGCCTTCAGCGGGTCCATCCTGGTCGCGCGCCAGGTGGGCATCGACGCGGCGGACAATCCCACTGCGGCCATGAAGGCCGCGATCGCGATCAGCGCCACCGGATCCGCGGTCGGGCGGTATAGCGAGATGCCCGGGGCCGGCGCAGTAAAGACTCGTAGCGCCAGAATCGCTAGCAATGACAGAACCAGGCCTACGCCGGTACCGACACCGACGAGCACGGCGACTTCTTTGGTCACCGTCCAGACCACCTGCGGGCTTCGCGCGCCAAGCGCCATGCGGATTCCGATCTCGCGCGATCGCCGCGACACCCGAAAGGCGACGACGGCGTAGAGTCCGATGCCGGCCAGGCATAGACCGAGCGCTCCGAGTCCACCGAGTAACGTCGCCACTGCTTTCGGCGCGACGAGGGATTCCTCGAGGTATTGCGCCATTGTCTTCGCGGAGACGACAGGTAATGTGGCATTTACAGCCCGCATCTCCCGCTGCATGGAGCCGACAAGCCCGGCCCCTTCGAGCGACGTCCGTGCGAGCACGGTGTTTGGCGGCAGGTCCCACTGTGTGAACGATCTGTAGAACAACTGCGGCGTGGGATCGACGAGATCGCCTTGCAGGTCGGCCGTCCCGGTGTCACGCGCCACGCCAACGACCTCGAACCAGGCGTTCGCGTCCTGTTCGAGCCGGAACCGGCGTCCAACCGCATTGACAGCGCCGAAGTACTGTCTGGCCATCGTCTCGCTGATGACTGCGACGCGTGGCCTGTCCCGGCGATCTCGCTCATCGATCGCCCGGCCGTACAGGATCGGAATGCGCAGCATCTCGAAGAAGCCCGGTCCCGCCCAGATCGCCTCGGCCACGACGGCCGGCCCGCCTGCCGTACCGTCGACGACAAGCGGCATGCCTGTGACTTGCATCGGCAGGTCCCGGGTCAGCACGGCGGATTGCACGCCAGGAATTACCGCAACCCGGCGTCGAATTTCCTCGAGGACATTTTGCGTCTCCGTCGCGGAGTAGCCGGCGTACCGCGCATCCGTTTCGACCATAGCGACGCCGTCGATCGCAAAGCCGACGCGTTGTGCTCGGGAGGCGCTGAGCATCTGAAGGAAGATGCTGGTTCCGCCAAGCAGCACGACCGAAACGGCCACCTGGAACACGACGAAAGCATTCTTGAGCGTGAGCCAGCGTTGATCCGCCGATCGCGTCTCGCCATCGTCGCGCAGCGTGGGCACCAGGTCGATCCTGGTGGCCTTGAGCGCCGGCACGAGGCCGAAAACCACCCCAGTGACGAGAGAGAGCCCGACGGCGAAGATAAGGACCCGGTAATCCAGGCTCAGGTCCACGACGATCGGCAGGTCGAGCGCGCCGAGCAACCGGATCGTCCACCAGGCCAGGATGCAGCCTGCGATGCCTCCGCCAACGGACAGCAGCAGGCTCTCCATCAGCAGGTGACGAACAAGCTGTCCGCGCGTCGCGCCCAGCGCCAGTCGGACCGATACTTCCTTCGCACGTGCGGCGCCGCGCACCAGCAACAGCGTGGCCAGGTTGCTGCACGCGATGGCGAGCACGAGCCCCACGACCCCGAGCAGCACAAACGCCATCCATCCCAGCACGGCGTCCATCTGCGGGTGGACGCGAACGTCGCTCGTCGCGAACACCGTGATGCCCTTGCCTGGATCCTCCTTTGGGTACTCAGAGGCCAGTCGCGTGCCCAGGATGCTCATTGCGGCCTGCGCCTGCGCGACGGTGACGCCGTCCCTGAGACGGGCCTTGACGAAAAAGGCCGCCTCCTCTGGACGCCGTTCCAGAACACGTGGCGGCGCCCCCAACGCCGGAAGCGACGAGATCGGCAGCCAGAAGTCGGTGACGATGCCGATATTGAGTGTGCCGTTGTGGCCGGCAGGGCCAACGCCGACGATCGTGACCGGCACGCCTTCGATCCGGATAGTGCGGCCGATCACGGACGGATCCCCGCGGAATTTCCTCGTCCAGGTTTGATGCCCTAGTACCGCCACCACTTCGGCACCACGCGTGTCTTCTGCCGCAGTGAACCAGCGTCCGAGCGACGGGCGAAGACCCAGGACAGAGAGATACGTCGCGGTCGTGTGCTCGACTACTGCGTGCCGCAGCGTACCCTCATACTGGTAGTTCACGCCCCGCGGGACAAGTGCGGCCGTTGTGCTCGCAAAGACGTCGGTGTATTCCGCCATGTCCAGATAGGCCGGATACGAGTTCGCATCCATGCCTCCTGGGTTTGCAGCGTTCTGATAGATGTCGACTAGACGATCGGGCTCCGCGACCAGCGATTCGCGGAAGAGCGCCGCGTTGATGACGCTGAAGCTGGCAGTGTTGGCACCGATGCCGAGACCGAGGATGAGAACGGCGGCAGCCGTGAACCGCCAGTCCCGCACGAGTCTCCGCACGCCGTGCTCAGTGTCCCGTATGAGCGCGTCAACGGTAGGTGTGCCGTGCAGGAATCGCATGCCTTTCATTTCACTCCTTCAGGCTCGCCAGAATTTTCGCGTACAGCTTGTCGTAGATCGCGAGTCGCCGCGGATCCGGCGTTTCTTTGATGTCGCCGATAATCATGGGCGCGACGTTCGCGTCGCTGAACGCCGGCCAGCGCGGCAGGCCTTTGCCGTTCGGATCGCCCGTCCGTGCGAAGTTAACCCAATAGGACGACACCCTTTCGGCGAACGCGCGCTCTGACGCCGACGCCGAGGCCAGGTCGGGCGAGCTCGCGTCCGGATACACTCGCGGTGGACGGAGATTGTTGAACACATACGGGATTTCCACCGTGTGCGTTGCTTTTAGATTTCGAGCGGTCGGCGCATACGGCGGCTCGTGCGTGAAGAAATACCAATATGCGCGTTGCCCGCGCTTCGCCTGCAGACTCGCGTACAGGCGCATGTGCCACGCCATTTCGTCGCGGAACGACATCTGTGACGAGCGCGTCGCCTCCTCATCTGAACTACCCGGATAGAGCTTCATGTAGTCGTCGGCCAGATCGCCCCAGCGCTGGCGCACACGGCTCGTCCATGCCGTGGCCGTCGTATTGCCGGCAAAGGTGCCTTCGTCCTTGTTCGATCCGACGAGCACGTCCACCGGTTGCTGCCGACCCCGCGCAAAGGTCAGCGACTCGTCCGAGGCGATGATGAAACCGTCGACAATCATGCCGGCGCCGATGAACGCTCGCGAGATCTCTTCCGTGGATTTTGTGCGAAGCTCGGCGATCGGCATCAACGGCGGCGGCGGCGCGCCCCGTCGTCCCACCGGCTGCTCAGCCTGCTGCCGCGTGCGCATCGGCGCCATGCCGAGGCCCATCCAGGCGCCGCTTTCTGAAATAGCACGACGGAACAGGCCCGCTGTGCGCGGTGAGCCGACGAGGCCGGCGGATATCGCCGCGCCGGCCGATTCGCCGAAGATCGTCACGTTGCGCGGGTCGCCGCCAAAGCCTGCGATATTGGTCTGCACCCATTTCAGCGCGGCGATCGTATCCATCAGCGCCTGATTGCCCGACGCGTTGTGTCCCGACTCCTCGGTCAGCTCGGGATGCGAAAAGAACCCGAACGGACCAAGCCGGTAATTGAACGTGACGACGACCACGCCGCGGCGCGCAAGCGCTTCGCCGTCGTTATGAGGACTCGAGCCCGCGCCTTCGGTGTACGCGCCGCCGAAGATCCAGCACATTACCGGGCGGCGCTCTGAGGCTGATTGAGCGGCTGTCCACACGTTTAGAGACAGGCAGTCCTCGCTCGTCGCCGGCGAGTCGGGAAGATCGACGGAGACGTTCAGACGTCCCACGCCCTTCGGCTGCACACAGACGTCACCGAATGTGTCGGCTTTACGGACGCCGGTCCACTTCGCGACTGGCTGCGGCGCGCGCCACCGCAGCTCGCCGACGGGCGGGGCAGCGAACGGAATGCCCTTGAACACGCGAACGCCAGGCGCCGCTGCCGACGTGCCGGACAGCAGGCCCGCGTCGGTCTTGACCACCTCAGGGACGACCGCGTGCGAACCGCCCACGATCGCGAGCGTGGCGGCGAACACGACCGCTGTTACTGCGATCCCGTCGCTTTGTAATCCTGTTATCTTCATTGCATTCGTATCGTCGCCGATGATCTGTCCCACGCGTCCGTGATAGTTTACCGGCCGGCATTCGACAGAGGATCTCCATGAGAGAGATGCAGGTATCGGCGGTTCTGATCGCGGTCGCTATGGCTGTCGCAGGCGGGCAGCAAGCGCCGCCGCAGCTGTCGCCCGAGACCGAAGAACTGGCGAAGCGATTCCCGTATCCGGTGATCCGCGATCTGCGCGGCGTCTTACCGCCAGGCCCGCGGCCGCTGCCATCGCCGCCGCTCGGCAACGGTCCCTGGGTCTACTCCACGTTCGAGCAGCGTGACATCAAGGTGAGCGTGGTCGCTCAAGGGCTCTCGCATCCGTGGAGTCTTGAATTTCTACCCGACGGCAGCATCCTCATCACCGAGCGGGCCGGACGTCTTCGCATCGTCCGCAACGGCGTGCTCGATCCGACGCCGGTGGCGGGCACTCCGCGAGTGCTCTCGCGCGGCACGATGGCGGGGCTGATGGACATCGCGCTCCATCCGAATTTCGCGCAGACCAGGTGGATCTACATCTCGTATCACAAACCGCTCGCGCCCGGAGTCGCGGCGAACTCCGTCCTGCGCGGCACGTGGGACGGCACAGCCCTGAGGGATGTCCAGGACGTGTTCGTCTCCGACGACGTGGATACCGAGGCATCGCGCATCGTGTTCGGCACAGACGGGATGTTGTACATGGGCATCGGCGGACCGGGCACCGGACCGCACGTCAGCGTCGACCGCGCCCAGCACACCAACGATCTTGCCGGCAAGGTCCTGCGCCTGCGAGACGATGGCAGCGTGCCGCCGGACAATCCGTTCCTCGGCAAGGCCGGGTACAAACTGGCGATCTTCACGCTCGGCCACCGCGTGCAACTTGGACTGGCCGTCAATCCGTACACGAACGAGATTTGGGAGCACGAAAACGGCCCGAACGGCGGCGACGAATTGAACGTGCTGAAGCCGGGCCGCAACTACGGCTGGCCAATCGTCAGCTACGGCCGCGACTACAACGGCGCGCGCCTTCCACCCTCGGCGCCGGACTTCGAGGACCCGGTCGTCTTCTGGGTGCCGTCGATTGCAGCCTCGGGCCTGATGTTTTACACCGGCGATCGTTTTCCAGGCTGGAAGCGCAACGCGTTCGTAGGTGGGATGCGCGAAGGCGAAGTGGCGCCGACGGGGCAGCTCCAGCGGATCGTGTTCAACGACAAATGGGAAGAGCTGCGGCGGGAGTCGCTGCTACGCGACCTCCATCAGCGTGTGCGGGACGTACGGCAGGGTCCCGACGGGTTGCTCTATCTGCTGACCGACGAGGATCCGGCGGCGCTGCTCAGGATCGAGCCGGTCTCGCCGGCTTCCGGCGTCACACGTCCGTCGCGATAATGTACCGGACTCTTACCTCGCGCACGACCGATTGGACGAGGAGGGCTTGTTATGACTGCAGACGATTTCTTCTCGATCGCAAAGAAGCACCAGGCCGAGATGGTCGATCTGAAATTCGTCGACATGCTCGGTACGTGGCAACATTGTTCCTTTCCGATCGATTTGTGGGACGCCGACACCTTCACGGAGGGTCTCGGCTTCGACGGATCATCGATTCGCGGCTGGATGGGCATCCACGAGTCCGACATGCTCGCGGTGCCGGATGCCGCAACCACGTGCCTGGACCCGTTTTTCGCGAAGCCAACGGTCAGCGTCATCGCGAATATCGTGGATCCCGTCACCGGAAAGAACTTCACCCGCGATCCGCGACACGTCGCACAGAAAGCCGAAGCCTATCTGAAAGAGTCGGGCATCGCCGACACGTGCAACATCGGCCCTGAACCCGAATTCTTCATCTTCGATGAGGTTCGCTACGAGCAGAACCAGCACAAGGGTTATTACGAGATCGATTCCGCCGAAGGGGCGTGGAATACGGCGCGCATCGAGGAGCCGAACCTGGGGTACAAGCCGAGCTTCAAAGGGGGCTACTTCCCGGTGAGTCCAACCGACACCTACCAGGACCTGCGCGGCGAGATGGTGTACGAGATGCGGAAGATCGGCATCATCGTCGAAGCGCACCATCATGAAGTGGCGACCGCCGGCCAGAGCGAGATCGACATGCAGTTTCAGCCGCTGCTCAAGATGGCCGATCAGTTCATGTGGTACAAGTACATCTGCAAGAACGTCGCACGGCGTCACGGCAAGACGGTGACCTTCATGGCGAAGCCGATTTTCGAAGACAACGGCAGCGGCATGCACACGCACACATCGTTGTGGAAAGCTGGAAAGCCGCTGTTCGCGGGAAACGGGTACGCCGGCTTGAGTGACATCGGTTTGTGTGCTGCAGGCGGCCTCCTGAAGCATGCGCCGGCGCTCCTCGCATTTGCCGCACCGACGACGAACTCGTACCGCCGTCTCGTTCCGGGATTCGAGGCGCCTGTCAACCTGGCGTTGTCGGCGCGGAACCGGTCGGCTTCGATCCGAATTCCGATGTATTCAAAGAGCCCGAAGGCCAAGCGGCTGGAATTCCGCTGTCCGGATCCGAGCTGCAACGGATATCTCGCCTGGTCCGCCATGTTGATGGCGATGCTCGACGGCATACAGAACAAGATCAGTCCGGGCGACCCGCTCGATCGCGACATATACGAGATGACCAGTGCGGAAATGAAACACATGGGTGTTCGAACGACACCCGGTTCGCTCGAGGAGGCCATCAACGCTCTGGACCAGGACCATGCATTCCTGTTGCGCGGCGAGGTGTTTACCGAGGATCTCGTCCAGACGTGGATCGCGTACAAACGCGACAAGGAACTCGATCCGATTCGACTGCGGCCGCATCCGCACGAGTTCTATCTCTATTACGACAACTGACCCTGACGAACCGAAGGTAACCCTCGCTGTCGCCACGCGGCGGGACGGAATCGGCTCGCATTCAGAGTCGCCGCCGACGCGGCTCGGCCCAGCCGTAGAGGAGAAGAGGTGTCCGGCCTCAGCCGGCCCGTGCTCGAACCGCGGCGAGTTGCTGCGTCAGAAAATCGACGACGCGCTCGAACGGGTCGAGGCCGAACGCGGCGGCGACCGACGGCCGTAGGTTGGAATTCGCGTTGATGTCGTAGAACACGCGCCGGTCCTCCGTCTCCAGGTATTCGATTGCCCCGACATCCAGTTTCGCCGCGCGGACGATTCGCTTCGCGGTTTCCACTGCGTCGTTCGGCACGTCGGGGAACGGATAGAACTCCACCGGCGGTGCCACGACCAGGCTCTGCTGAGGAGGCACCTCGCACGAACCGGCGCCTTCGTCCGGGTTGCAGACGGGCGACGGACACAGATTGAACCGTCCGTGCGTCACCACGCGCATCGAGTAGAGGAGCTCGCCGCCGACAAACTCGAGCCGGACGATGCCGCGATCGGGATCGTGGGGCAGATATTCCTGCAGCAGGAACAGGTTGTCCGGCAGCCACACGCCTGGATCGGCGGCAAAGACCGCTTCCACGTGATCGAGCGATTCGACCACCTGAATGCGCGCGCCGCTGCCGCCCTGGTCCGGCTTGAGCAGCGCCGGCCAGCCGATGTCGGAGGCGTGGACGCGGAGCGCCGACACGTCGTTGAACGTGATCGAACGCGGGCAGTCGATGCCGAGCGTGCGGAGCAGCGTCGCTTGCGCGCTCTTGCTCAATTCGAGCGCAAACACATCGGCGCCGTTCAGCACGCGTGCGCCGAGCAAGTCGAGCGACCGCATGAACGCGAGCGCCAACGGCACGGCACGTGTGTTTCCACGGATGTAGGCACTCGGGCTCGCCTGGTTGAAGTAGAGCGGAGCGCGCGGCTTCTCAATATTGCTGAATGCGGCGCGCGTGAGGGCGAACGGCTCGTACGCGACGCCTCGGCGCCCCAGCGCCGCGAAAAGCGGCTTCTGCCACTCGGGATGTTCGTGAAGGACGATGAGTTCGGGCGCGGTTGTCGACATGATTGGCCGCCACCCATCGTGGCACAATCGCGGGCCATGATACGAGTCCGCCGATCGCCGCGACAGACGCGCACGATGTTGCAGAGAGGAGCGTAGGTCCTGTATGGATGCCGGTGCGCGTCATGGGGTGACCGTCGCGTCTCGCTTCCGGGAGAATTCGTGGTGCTATTCTTTGTGCGTCGTGCTGCCGTGTCGCTGGTTGGCTCTCGTGATCGACTACAGGAGGCACGCCCGATGAAGGCCTTCCGCTGCGTCGTCACTCTGAGTGCGCTCGTCCCCGCACTCGCTGGATGTGGACACCCTCGCTCGTCGCCACCGATCGCCAACTTGTTCGACGTGCAGCGCCAGGTCGAGCAGTACATTGCCTCCGGTCGGTACGAAGCAAACGTCGCGAAGGTCGCTGCGCAGGCGCAGGCTTATGTCGAGCAGCGGGCGGCGAAGGTCGTCCGGCCGGCAATCGTTCTCGATATCGACGAAACATCGTTGTCCAACTGGCCGGCGTACAAGGCGAACGGGTGGGGGCGCGTCGTCGCTGGCGAGTGCAGCCTCGAGCCGGGTCCGTGCGGACTCCGAGCGTGGCAGGCTTCGGGACAGTCGAAGGCGCTGGTGCCCACACTCGCGCTCGTGACGCGGGCGAGGGCCCTCGGCGTCGCAGTCTTCTTCATCAGCGCCCGTCCGCACTCACTGCTCGAGGCGACCGAGCGGAACCTCCGCGAGCAGGGCTATGCGTGGGACGAGGTCATCGTTCTTCCCGAGGGCGCCAGTTTCGCCAGCGCCGTGGATTTCAAAGCACCGGAACGAAAGAAGATCGCAGAGCGGGGATTCACGATTCTCCTGGCCATGGGCGATCAGGAAAGCGATCTTACGGGGGGCTATGCCGAACGGACATTCAAGCTGCCCAATCCGGTGTACTTCCTGCCATAATCCGCACGCACCTGATCGACGTAATCAGCGCACGCCGGTGCGAGTGATATCCTCTCGAGCCAGATGACGCGCCGCTTCTCGCGGACGATCGTTGCGGCGATCCACGAAAGCAAGATTCTCGCGATCCGCGCCGGCGCGGAATCCGAGCACCGCTTCATCGGCATCTGGGCGGTCGTTGTCGACGGCCGCGTGTTCGCGCGCTCGTGGACACAGAAGCCTGGCGGCTGGTATCGCACGCTGCTCGACGATCCGCGTGGGGCGATTCAGGTGGGCAATCGCACGATTCGGATCCGTGCAGTTCTGGTGCACAGCGAGCGCATCCGCGACGCGGTCGAGCGAGGCTACGCCGAGAAGTATCCCACGCCTGGATCCCGCAGATTCGTCCGCGGTTTCCGTACCAAGCGGCGCCGCGATACCACGCTGGAGTTCGTGCCGCGGTAGGCCTCCCGCTCGCGCAAGGAACGCCGCGCTGCAGACCGGTCCGAGCGAGAGGCCGCCGCCGCACGGATTCGTGCGGCGGCCACATGCGGCCGAGCGCGTGTTCGTCGGCAAGACGCGTGACCACGTCTCACGCGCTGCGCTTGGGCGTTGGGCTGGCGATTAAAACCAGTGGAACAGGGTGAAGGTCGCAAGGGCGCCAAGCGCGCTGCCCACGAGCAGCCCAAACGCAATCAACACAGACAACCGAACAAGCACCACGTCGAGCGGAGCCGTCCTCCGAGCAATTTTCGCGGCCACACTCGCGAGCATGACCGCAGACGCTGAGTAGATCGGCACCAATCGGGACGGCATCAGCAGCCCCTCCGCTCGATCTTATCCTTCGCCTGGGCCGCGTCGATCCTCTGCAACTGCATGGTGCTCGATGCGCCCTTCCCACCTACGTTAGCGGCACGATGTGATCAATCAATGTAACCCCGGCCGGCCGTGTGATCGCCCGTTCGTCGCGCGAAGGCATGTCGCGCGGCTGGTATGTTGCGCTTATTCTGCGCGCTCAGCACTTGGCTCGCAAGAACATTCGCACGGCGCGGTGACATCGTATGCCGCCTTGCTTCAGCGTGGCTTGATTGCAAGCCACGGAGCAGGCCTTGCCCGTGTCGTTTCACTTTTCAGTTTCAAAGGGCCGAACGAAGCCACTGCCCCGGTCGTGGATCGGCGTAGCCGGACGAAGGCGAGGACGAAGCCATCGGCTCGACTCCCGCATGAACGCGTGGGCATTTCGTGAAGACCTCTGCGACGACTGCTGCCACTCCATCGACAAGACTACTTGCACATGCGGTGACGCCAGGGTTCGGAATTCGTATCTTCGCCACGTGGTCGGAAGCGAGAACTTCGCGGTCGTCGCGACGGCCGCATGGCTGTGAGGAAAGGATGACGTATGCAACACACAGAATTCCTGATTGTGGGGGCAGGCCCCTATGGTCTTGCGGCGGCCGCTTACGCAAAATCGGCCGGTCTGGACGTGACGATTGTCGGAAGGCCGCTCGATTCGTGGAAGGCGAGTATGCCCCGCGGCATGTTCCTGCGCTCGGGCCCCGATTGGCATCTCGACGCCCGGGACGTCGCGACCTTCGAGGCGTACGTGAACGAACGCGGCCTGACGAGTGCTGAAACGAAGCCCTTGCACCTGGATACCTTCCTCGATTACGCCAGCTGGTTCATGGGGCGATACGACGTCGCGCCGCACAACGCTCATGTGACGCATTTCGCCCGGTCAACCGACGGTGCGTACGTCGCGACGCTGGACGACGGTTCCCGGCTTTTGGCGGAGAGCACCTTGCTCGCACCTGGGTTCGGCGCCTTCAAGCATCAACCAGCCGAGATCGTCGCGAAACTGCCACCTCGCTCGTATTCGCACACGTCAGACACCGTGGATTTCGACTTCTACCGGAACAAGCGCGTGTTGATTGTCGGCGGGCGCCAGAGCGCATACGAGTGGGCTGCGCTCATTCGTGAGCACGGCGCCGAGCAGATTCATCTCACGCATCGCCATGCAGCGCCGCGCTTTGTCGAGCCCGACTGGTCATGGGTACAGCCAATGGTCCGGCGTGCGCTGGTCGACCACGGCTGGTGGCGGCATCTGCCCATTAAAGAACAAATGCGCATCGAAGACGATTTCTGGGCCACGGGGCGTCTTACGCTCGAGCCTTGGCTCGATGAACGAGTGCATCAACCCAACATCCGGATCCACGAGAGAACCACGATCGTGTCAGCGGAGGAGGATGGCCATGGGCAGTACGACAT
>JBKPDW010000179.1:0-30338 GCA_046728115.1 Acidobacteriota bacterium
AATGTGAACAGCTCTTCGAACTGATCCACGATGACAAGCAGCCTGTCGGTTCCCGACGACTCGCTCAACGCCAACGCGATGGCGCTGTCAAGGGACACCTCGCCGCTCGCGAGACCGTTTCCAAGTCTTTCCATGGACACCAACATGTCGGTCTTGCTCGCCTGACTTGCCCAAAGTGGGGAGAGCGCCGCGGCGAGTGAGTGGAACGGACGCTTGCCGGGAGTGAAGGTGACAGTGTCGTACGCAGGCATCGGTGGTCGCTGTCGTCGTAGCAGCGGCAGAAGTCCGGCGTGCATCACCGACGACTTGCCGCTTCCCGAAGGTCCGACGACCGCGACCAGCTTGTGCGCGTGCAGCCTGTTCAGCAACTCCGTGGCACAAGCTTCGCGGCCGAAGAACAGGAGGGCATCCTCCTCGCGGAATGCACGGAGCCCACGGTACGGACACAATGCGGCCGGTGACGACGACGTGGCCGGCGAGCCCGCGTCGCTGCGGATGGTTCTGGCGAGAGCATCGAGGGCATCAGGATCGTCGAGCTTCGCCCGCAGGTCTATCCACGTGTTGAGCAGCAGAAACGCCGGCGCCTTGTCGAGACTCGAATCCGCAACGAGAACAGGAATGACGGGGAATCGGCGTCCGGCTTGTTGCTCACGCGCCTGGCGGTCGAGCGCAAACGCCATCTCTCGTTTCTGCCAGGCGCCGAGCTCGTAGGCCCCGATGAAGATAGCAACAGCGCGTACCGTACCCAGCGCCTCTTCCAGCGCCTCAGCCCAGGGCAAACCCGGAACGAGGGCTTCACGGTCGAGGAATGCCCGCACATATCTGGTTTGCAGATGTTGCTGGACGACGCGAACCGCTTCTCGGTCGCGGCTGTTGTAGCTCAGAAAGAGATCGTGGCCTGCTGCCATAGCCGATCGGCAGCCTTATACATCATGTGCGTCACGTTTAGACCGGCAATGATCAGCGGGCTCCCGCCAGGATGCTACGATCCGGCCGCCCACACAGATGTGATAGGGGCCAACTGGCTGCCATCGGCAATCGCCGTAAGCCGCTCTGAGCGCTACTCCATCACAAGTTCGTCGGCCACGTGCAGAATCCAATGCTGTCCTTGAACAAAGACGGATGCGGCAGCCTGATATACGCGCACTACCAGGGGCTGCCGTCCTTCGAGATCGTCGAACGTGATGACGGCTGGCTCGACGTTTCGAGGGGCGCGCCAGCCTACTTTGCGCCGTTCGCGAAGTGGCCCACGTGTGAGCGACAAGCCATGAGCCAGGTCCGTGGCAGGGTCCTCGACGTGGGCTGCGGCGCAGGCCGGGTCGCGTTGCACCTGCAAGCTCGCGGCCACGAGGTCGTCGCCATCGATCTGTCGCCCTTGCTGTGAAAACTTGCCGGCTACGAGGAGTGCGCGATGCGCGCGTCTGTTCCATCACACAAGTCAGCCGCCGACTTGGTGAGTTCGACACCATCGTGATGTTCGGCAACAACTTCGGTTTGTTCGGCAATCCTCTCCGCGCTCGATGGCTTCTCAGACGCTTCTACGGGCTCACGTCGTCGACGGCGCGCATTCTCACCGAATCCAGGAACCCCTACGAGACGACGAACCCGAATCATCGGCGATACCTTCAACTGAACCGCCGCCGCGGGAGGTTTCCAGGCCAGCTCCGCCTCCGTGTAGGTTACGGTCACGCGCGGACGCCATGGTTCGATTATCTGATTGTCTCACCTCGCGAGATGCGTACGATCGTTGCTGGTACCGGCTGGCGGGTTGCGAGACTGATCGGCGCGACCGGACCACCGTACATCGGGGTGTTGGAGAAGGTGGCGATCTAACGACTGAGGTCCTCCTTTCCTCTGGTTTGGCGCGATTTCCGGATTCACCCAGGCCCGCAGCGGTTCCCCGTCGAGTCCGGCGATCAAATTGTCGGCAGCGATCTCGGCCATCGCATTGCGGCTGCTGACCGTGGTGCTGGCAATGTGGGGAGCCACGATGCAATTGCGCAGGCCGACCAGCGGATTGCCCGCAAGCGGCGGTTCGGGATCGGTGACATCGAGTCCGGCAGCGAAGATCGTTCCCTTGACCGGCGGCGGCCAGATCCGCCTCGACCACGAGCAGTCCTCGGCCGTGTTCACAAACACCGCCGTAGGTTTCATCCTGGCGAACGCGCCGATCGGGAAGACCGCGCTACACGCTGCGGCGATGGAAGGCTGGCTGGACGCCGCGCGCGTGCTGCTTGCGCGCGGGGCATCGGTGGCGGTGCGCGACCGCGAGTTCGAGGCGCAGCCGCTCATCTGGGCCGCGGAAGGCGCGCAGCGGCCGCAGCCGGGCCGGGAGCATGTGGCGGTGGGCCGGCTGCTGCTCGACGCCGGATCGCCGGTGAACTGGCAGCAGGGCAAGGAACCGTCCGAGGGGATCGTGGACATCGTCAACGATTGGAGGCGGAGCGCGTAGCCAGCCTTCGCTCGCGCTCAGCGCGAGCTTCGGCCAGGGCGGCGGACGGTCCTCACCTTCCCGCTCTTCCCTCCCCCGCAGAAGAACTGATCGCCGCCATCGGACTCGAGCCCCGAAACGCCCACTCCGGCTGGCATCTCGAGCCTCTCCAGGACCTCTCCGGTTCGAGGATCGACTCGCCTCAAATCGCTCTCGTCACCTTCCCACGTGCCGTGCCAGAGCTCTCCGTCAACCCACGTGACGCCGGTCACGAAGCGGTTGGACTCGATCGTGCGAAGAATCGCCCCTGTCTCGGGATCGACTTGATGGATCTTCCGGTCCCGATACTGCCCAACCCAGAGGGTCCCTTCGGCCCACGTGAGCCCCGAGTCACCGCCGCCGCCTGGCGCCGGGATCGTGGCGAGCACGCGGCCGGTCTTCGGATCGATCTTCTGGATGCGATCTTCGGCGAGCTGAAACAGGTGCTGGCCGTCGAACGCCGTTCCGGCATGGGCGGCGACATCGATCGAGCGCAGCGTCTTCCCGCTCGCAGGATCGAAGGCGGTCAGCTTGTCTCCGGCAGCAAACCAGACGTGCTGACCGTCATACGTGACCCCACCGACGTTGCCGACACCCGGAAAGGGTCCATACTCACGGACGATTTCGGCGGCTGATCGACGCATGCTTCCATCCTAGTCGGTCGGCAGTGGAGCCGGGAGTAACAAGGTCGCTGTGAATCCTGGCACGGACGGGGTCACCCAACGACGAGCTCGCCCGCGACCGAACGACTGCACCTTGTCTGCTGCCGCAAGCGAGTCGAGCGCCCGCTGCACGGTGCGCTGGCTCGTTCCAAGGGCAATTGCCAGGGCCGAGCTCGACCACGATTCACCGTCGGCGAGGAAAGCGAGCACCGCCGCATGCTCGTCTTCGACGGGCCGCGCCAGCACCACGACCTCGCGTGCGCGGCGCGGCGCCAGTGCAAACCCTCGCTTCGTCGCACTCACGCTTGCGAGCGTCCGGAGTACCCTCCGCAGCCTCCCGACTTCGACGCGCAACCTCGCGCGATGCGATTCATCGGCGAGCTTCGCTCCGAATGCGCGTGCGAGGAGCGCGTCTCTCGGAACGTCTCCCGGCCACGCCTCGCCCAGGGCGCGTGCGAGCGCGAACAACACCGGACGCCTTGCGAGCGAGACCACCGTGCGTACGTCACGCACGACGTGACGGCACGCGTCCACGACGAGCGCATTCGACGCCAGCAACGCTTCGACCTCCTCGAGGAGGAGGAGTCGCTCCTCGCCACTCGCAATCAGGCGCGCCGCGGGGGTGTTCAGGACGAGGCATGCGCTTTCGACCTCGGCCGTCAGCGCAGGGATCCGAGCGTCGCGCGCGGCGCGCTCGGCCCGAGCGAGCGCGGCGCGCGCCGCCTTCGTCCGGAGGCGTCGCATCGCAATCCCAGCAACCACCAGCTCGTGAGCGGTCCTCGACGCGGGAGGGAAGGGCGCAGGGTCGAGCTCGGCGAGCCTACGCTCGGCCTCGTCGATGTGCCCGATCAGGAGGAGGCGCCGGACCTCGAGATACCGCGCGTGCGCGGCGTTCACCCGGTCGCCGTGCTCTTGAAGCGTTGCCCCTGCCGCGTCGAGCACCTTCGTAGGAAAGCCCAGGTCGCGCGAGACGAGCGCGATCTCGGCCTCGGCGACGACGCACCTCGCGCGTGCCACGGCTTCTTTCGGACCGAAGGCGCGCGCAGCTGTTCGCACGAGCGCCTTCGCTCGAACGAGATCGCCGAGCTGCGCCATCGCGATGCCTCGAAGCGCGAGCGCAGCCGCGTCGTCGCGCAGGGCGACCCGCTTCAATGCGCCGAGGGGATCTCCCGCCGCCAGTGCGCGCGCCGCGCCCGCAATCAGCGAGTCCATCGGAATCCCGCCACACTTGTCACTCCCACCCGTTCGATACCCGGCGCTAAATCTATCTCATGACCAACAAACACCAAGTGGTATCGAGAACGGAACGAACGACGAAGGCCACATCGACCCACGCACCGGTTCGCAAAGGAGCAATCATGGCATCCAACACTTCTAGAACGATGATCGCTGCACTTCAGGTCTCGTTGGATGGCTTCACCCAGGGACCAAACGGAGAAAAGGACTGGGTCGATTCGTGGGCCGACGCGATCGAGCTGATCCCTGACGTCGACACATTCGTCCTGGGAGGGCGCATGTACCCGGACTACGGAGAGTACTGGGAATCGATCTACGCCAATCCTGACCGTGTCCCGCCATTCCAGGAGCGAATTCCGTCGAAGAGTGAAATCGCGTACGCACGGTTGGCTGCTAAGACACCCCACGTTGTTCTGTCGACGACCCTCGACAGCGTCCCGTGGCCCACAGCGCAGATCATCCGGGACGTCGCGGAGCTCCGAACCCTCAAGGGCCAGCCAGGGAAGAACATGTATGTCGTCGGCGGGGCAACCCTCGTCGCAAGCCTTCTGAACGAGGGTTTGATCGACGAGCTCCGGCTGATCGTTCACCCGATAGTCCTGGGCAGCGGTCAAGCGCTTTTCAGCGGGGTCGACAAACGGCGCTCGCTCGATCTCGTGCAGGCGAAGTCGGCCGAGTCCGGCAGAGTAATCCTGACTTACCGAACCTGAAGAACGTTGCGAATGAGGGAGAAGGGCGATGATGACAAAGCACATGACCGGAACACGTGAAGAGTGGCTCGCAGCGCGGCTCGAGTTGCTCGAGGCGGAGAAGGAGCTGACACGGCGAAGCGACGAGTTGGCGCGGCGGCGGCAGGAACTGCCGTGGGTTCGGATTGACAAGGAATATCGATTCGAGACCGACGAGGGGAACGCGTCGCTTGCGGACCTCTTCCGCAGACGCTCGCAGCTTCTCGTTTACCACTTCATGTTCGGGCCCGACTACACAGCGGGGTGCCCGTCCTGCTCGGCGATCGCGGACGGGTTCAACGGCTTCGTCGTCCACATGGCCAACCACGACGTCACGCTGTCGGCGGTGTCGCGGGCGCCGCTCGCGAAGCTGCAGGCGTACAAGCGGCGGATGGGATGGACGTTTCCGTGGGCGTCCTCGTTCGGCAGCGACTTCAACTTCGACTTCAGCGTCGGGTTCACCGAGCAACAACAGCGCGGGGGAGGCATTGAATACAACTACCGGCGCGAGCGGGCGTTGCAATCGCGCGAGGGTTCGAAGAGTGGCGACGAGGGGACCGTCGTCTTCGCGGCCATGAGCGGAACCGACGCGGCCACGTACACGCGCGAGAGGCCTGGCATGAGCGCGTTCGTGCTCGAGGACGGCGTCGTTTACCACACCTATTCCACCTATGCGCGCGGACTGGACGGGCTCTGGGGCATGTACCAGTGGCTCGACCGCGCACCCAAGGGGCGTAACGAGTCGGGCGCCTGGTGGCGCCGCCGCGACGAGTATGACAAGCGCTGAGAGCGACACGTCGTGAGCGTGGCGCAACTTCGGAATGGGAGATCACGACGCATGCCTTCCGAGCGCGCTTCGCAACGCGTGTCTCAACGGCCTGCGCTCACCGGCGCGCTGCGCCGCCTGTCCGCAGAATCATTTCAACCTCTAGAAGACATTCCGGAAGCAGGTCCATAATGGTGTGTCGCCTCTGCACGCGGCTCAGTTACGGGGCCTTAGACAGCCCGTTCAGGATCTTCGGAGCGAACACACAGTCCGGGATGCATGCTTGTCACCGATTGCCTGATCGAGGACGTCGGCGGCATCGACGAGTGCCCGAACGTCGCGCTGTCTAACCAGAGCTGCCGGCAGCCGACCCATCACGATCACCGCGGCTGAAACGCAGGCGTTGGGCCGACTTCTTGGGAAACGCCAGAGAGGAATGCCCGTATGAATAGACGCGCTGCTTTGGTTTGCTCGTTGGTTATTTCCTACCCTCTGGTGGTCGCGAACCTGGGCTCAGCGCAAACGTCAGCCACTCCAGACCGTAGGATGCTCCTTGACGAGTTGGTTTTGGCTAACCGGATTCTTGCGAACGAAGGAATCCTCGACGGCTATGGACATGTAAGCGTTCGGAACCCAACCAACCCAAACCATTATTTCCTTGCTCGCGCGATAGCGCCGGCTCTTGTGGCGGTTGCCGATGTCATCGAGTATGACTTGGACAGCAAACCGGTGACGAACACATCGGCCAGCGGTTACACAGAGCGGTTTATTCACAGTGAGATTTACAAGGGTCGTCCGGATGTGATGGCAATTGTTCACTGCCATTGTCCGGAGGTGCTACCGTTTAGCGTCACGTCCGTGGCAATGCAGCCGATGTATCACATGGGATTTTTCATCGCCGAGGGCGTGCCCGTGTTCGACATCCGAAAGGCTGCCGGCATAACGGACATGTTGATCTCGACATCTGAAATCGGCCGTGCTTTGGCGCAGACGCTCGGGAGCCGGTCGGCGGTTTTGCTACGCGGGCACGGCGCGGTGATTGCGGCCACATCGCTGCACCTCGTGGTGGGAAAAGCCTACTATCTCAATCTGAACGCGCGGCTGCAGTGGCAGGCAATTCAACTGAGTGGCGGCAAGGTGACCTACCTGGACCCCGAAGAGGCGAAGAAAGCCGCGAACAACAACTATGAGCGTTCGTGGGACTTCTGGAAGTCCAGATTGCCGCATCAATAGAAGGCTTCTATGCCCAAGCCGGCATGTCGGCTTAACCGCGCGATGAAGCAGACGCGCCCGGGCACCGGACGCCACCCGCGTCGGTCACCGGAGTCGGCGCGCGTGAGCGGTCCGGCTGCGCCAGCCACTCAGCCTGAGAGTTCGACCGACTCCATTAACGCGGGACAAGCGTAGGAACGAAACAGTACGACGCTTCGCTACCGACGCAACGCTTCGCTGTGTAGGACGGCGGGATTCACGACGTTGATCGGGTGCTCGACCCCATACGCGAGAATCTGGTCGAAGATATCCGAGAACTGGATTTCGTATTCTTCGCGGGTCACATAGCCAATGTGAGGTGTGCAGACGACGCGATCCATGCCGAGCAGTGGATGTTGTGCATCACGCACAGGCTCCTGCTCGAACACGTCGACGGCCGCCATCCCAGGTCGACCGTGTTCGAGGGCGCTGACAAGAGCACCGGGTTCGATCAAACCCGCACGGCTGGTGTTGACGAGTAAAGCCGTGGTCTTCATACGGGCAAGGTCAGAAGCCGTGACAATCCCGCGCGTCGCGTCGACCAGACGCATATGCAACGATACGACGTCGCATTGTTCGAAGAACGCGTCCTTGGATCCCGCAGCTTCATAACCGTTCGCCTGAGCGCGTTGCCTCGATGCGTCTCTCGCCCAAACGAGTACGTTCATGCCAAACGCTCTTCCATACCCCGCGACGGCCTCGCCGATCCGACCGTAGCCATAGATGCCGAGTGTCAGGCCGCGGAGAGTGCGGCCAACACCGATCTGCCACGTACCCGACTTGAGTGCGGCCATCTGCTGCGGAATCTGCCGCATCGCGGCGAGTACGAGTCCCCACGTCAGTTCGGCGGTCGCATACGAAGGGGTCCCAGCGTGCAGGTCGGACGACACGACGATGCCGAGCCGCGTGCACGCCTCGATATCGATATGGGGATAAACGCTACGCTGGCTGATCAGTCGCAATCTTGGAAGGCGTTCAAGCAACGTCGCGGAAATCTTTGTCCGTTCACGAATCAGGACTAACGCTTCAGCTGCTCGCAACCGTTCCGCGAGCAGATCAACATCGTCGACATGGTCGTTCCAGATAGTGACGTCGTGCCCGTCGAGCTTGCGAAAACACTGAAGCGTGCGAAGCGTATCGAAGTAGTCATCCAGGATGGTGATCTTCAAGCAACACACTCCGGCCTGGGTTTCTTCAAACGCCGACCCGGCTGCATCACGCGAACCACCGGTCGGCCATTCGTGTGGTCAATGGACACCAGTCGGTGATCAGCGGCGTCTTCCCACACGGGCAGCCTCGGACACGACGTCCTCCACGCGTCCATGGTTTCCTCAATCCCGCCATTGTGCTGCTCGGGCAATGCCGCTCCGAGGCCGTTTTGTGTTGGCGAATGATATTCCACGGGGATTGAAAAAGCCGAAGGAAAGCGAAGCGGACCTCGCCCTTCAGTTCGGACGTGTGCGCATTTGATCCGTCCCGAATTTCGCCTCGGCTGCCGCAGCCGGTGGACAATGAGGATAATCGCGCCCTGACGGAGATCTTCATGCCTTCCGCGCTCCGCTACGCCCTCCGTCAGCTGCTCAAGTCGCCGGGCTTTCGTGGCGATGCTCATGCATGTAAGCCTCACCGCCAGTCTGCTGACTCTGAATCCTCTGGACATATCAGGGGGCGCACCTCCTGTCTATTCCTTCGCCCTCGCCGCCGCGGTGTGGGTCGTCGTTGCAGTCGTCGCGGTGGTCCCGACCATACGTCACGGATCGGAGATGCGAATGAATCCTTTCCTCGGTACCTGGGTCGCCAATCTCGAGAAATCACGCCGGCACGCCAATCACCAATTTCAAAGCGCGACGCTCACATTCGAAGTGTCGGGTGATGTGGTCTCGATCACCCATACCGGAGTCAACATGGCCGGCAAGGCTGAGTCCGGCACGACGGTTCTCCACGCAGACGGAGTCGAACACGCAGTCTCGCCACAGGCACCCGGCGTGGTTGCGGTCACGCGGTGGCAGGACCCATCCGTGCTCGCGACGGAGGCGAGAATGAGCGGCCGACTGGTCGGCAGCGCCACGTATGTCGTGTCCGACGACGGGAGAACGCTGACTGCGACGGTAGGGGGCATTGACGCAGCGGGCAAGGCATTCGATCAGATAATCGTATTCGATCGAGAAGGCAGCATGGATTGAAGTTCCCTCCCATCGCACGGCCACTTCGTAAACGCGGGTAGTCATCGGACCTACCTCCGCCCCATCAGAGACACCGCGGCTCAACAGAGCGGCAGCGCCGACCCGCATAGCGCCAGTTGACGACCCGTGCAGACCATGACATAGTCTCCATAGCTGGCTATGGGAATCACCGGCAAGCACACGAACGACCGTCTGCAGGGCACGCTCGATCTGCTCGTGTTGAAAACCCTTGCGTCTCGCGGCCCCATGCACGGCTACGCCATCACGAGGCACATCGAGCGGCTCTCTAACGAGACGCTGAGGCTCGAAGAAGGTTCGCTCTATCCGGCGCTGCACCGCCTCACCCAGGCGGGCTCGCTGCGATCGGAATGGGGCGCGTCCGAAAACAATCGCCGGGCTCGTTACTACTCGATAACGGCGGCCGGCCGGAAGCAGCTCGCGGCGGAGGAAGCGGGCTGGGCGCAGTTGACGGAGGCGGTCGCCCGCGTCCTCCGTCACGTGTGAGGCGCGGAGGCACACGGTGGCCTGGACCGAGCGCTTTCTCAACATGCTGCGACGCAGCAAGGTGGACGCCGAGATCGAGGAAGAGCTGCAGTTCCACATCGACGAGCGGACCCGCGACAATCTCGCGGCCGGAATGACCCCAGGCGATGCCGTGCGCGACGCGCAACGACGCTTCGGCGGACGCCTGGTCGCGCGCGAACGGACACATGACGCCGACGTCTTCGCCTGGCTCGAAACGATCGGTCAGGATGTTCGGTTCGCGCTGCGCAGCCTCCGGCACAGTCCCGCGGTCCCGGCGGTCGTCATCGGCTCGCTCGCCCTCGCGATTGGCGCCAGCACGGCGATGTTCAGCATCGTGAATGCGGCCCTCCTGCGATCGCTGCCGTATCGCGATTCGGAAAGTCTTGTGATGCTCTGGACGGCCAACCTGCTGAACGGGGCGATGGCGCAAAACACCAGCGTCCCCAACATGGAGGACTGGAAAGCGCAGACGCACACGTTTTCGGAAATGGCCGCCGCCTACCGCGAGTCGGATGGACCGTTGATCGACCCGACGCAAGCAGAGATCGAAGCGCAGTGGGTGGGCTACGCGTGGGTGACCGGCAACTTCTTCGAGCTGCTCGGACGCTCCGCCGTTGTGGGACGCGTGCTCCAGCCGGAGGACTTCGCGGCCGGGCGGCGCGTCGCTGTCGTGACGCACGCATTGTGGCGTCAGCGGTTTGGCGCAGGGCCCGACGCCATCGGCAAAAGACTCAGCGTCGGCGGATTCGACGTCGAAGTCGTCGGCGTCATGCCCGAGGATTTCTGGTTTCCCACGAAGCAGGTTCAGCTGTGGCTTCCGGCCAGCATCAGCCCGCTCTGGCAGCGAAGCCGCGGAGATCGGGCCACGCGCTTTGGCGCCGTGTTCGCCCGGCTCGCGCCGGGCGCTACGCTGGAGCAGGCGCGTGCGGAGATGCACGTCGTGGCGGCACGGCTTCGCCGGCAGTACCCGGCTGCGAACGCCGATCTCGACGTCAACATCGTGCCGATGCAGGTGCAGGTACTGGGTCGGACCGCGCCGTTCATGCTGAAAATACTCTTCGGCGCGGTGCTGTGCGTGCTCTTGATCGCCTGCGCCAACGTGGCAAACCTGCTCCTGGCGCGCGGCGTCGCGCGGCGCCGAGAAATCGCGGTGCGCGCGGCGCTGGGCGCGGGACGGCGCCGCATCGCCCGGCAATTGCTCACCGAGAGCGTCCTGCTCTCGTGCGCCGGCGGAGGCCTCGGCCTGATCGCGGTCACGTGGAGCATACGATCGTTGATCGCGCTGGCGCCTCCCAATCTCCCGCGGCTCGATGAGGTGCGCGTAGACGGCACCGTGCTGCTGTTCACGCTGGGCCTCAGTCTGGTCACAGGCGTGCTGTTCGGCCTGGCGCCGGCCGTCCGGATTTCCAGCAGTGACTCCGGTGATCTGATGCACGCGACGCCTCGTCACAGTGCGAGCGGCCTCTCGGCACGAATGCGCGTGTTTGCGATCTGCCAGTTCGCGTTGGCGCTCGTGCTTCTCGCTGGAGCGGGCCTGCTCATTCGAAGTCTCCTGGCGGTGCAAGCCGTTGACTCCGGATTCGGCGATCCCGGAGTTGTGACGGCCCATCTGCGCTTCCACAACGCATTGCCGCGCCCGACCCGCGCCGCGCTTTATCAGGAGGCGATGCAGCGCATTCGACAGCTGCCTGCCGTGCGGGCCGCCGGCGCGGTCGCCACGATGTTCTGGGGCGGCGACAACGCAAAGTTCGGATTGCGCGCCATCGACGGCCACGCGGACAAGCCGCGCGATCAATGGGACGCACTAACCTGGACGACGATTCGCGGCGACTACTTCCAAGCGCTCAGCGTGCCGCTCGTGCGAGGAAGGTTCTTTCAGGACACCGACAGCCGGGACGCGCCACCGGTCGTGCTGATCAACGAGACGATGGCGCGGCGCTACTGGCCAGGCGAAGATCCGGTCGGACGCCGGATCAAGGGATTCGACGCGAGGGGCAAGGACGACGACTGGGTCACGGTGGTGGGCGTCGTGAAGGACGTACGCAGCCGAGGACTCGAGCGCGCGCCGATGTCGCAAATCTTCGAAGCGCTGGCGCAGTCGCTCGATGAAACCGAAAACTCGTCGTGTCCGCCGCCACGACGATCGGACTGCCCGACGCGCTGCGGCGCACGATTCGCGATCTCGATCGGACAGCGGTCATCTCCGACGTGTCGACTCTCGACGATCGCCTGCGCGAGCTGAGCGCGCAACGACGGTTTCAAACCTACCTGCTCGCGGTTTTCGCCGCACTCGCGCTGGCGCTCGCCATCGCCGGCGTCTTCGCCACGATCCACTATTCGGTCGTACAGCGGACGCAGGAGATCGGCATTCGAATGGCGCTCGGCGCGCAGCGCCGCACCGTGCTGGCAATGGTCCTGCGGGAAACGGCAGCGCTGGTTGTCGTGGGTCTCTGCCTCGGCGTCCCCGGCGCCCTCGCATCGACGCGGCTGATCGCGAGTCTGTTGTTTGGTGTCACGGCGCATGATTCCGTGACCTTCGCAGTCGTGTCGCTCGGCTTGACGATGAGCGCACTCGTGGCGTGTGCTGTCCCTGCCGCTCGAGCCGCGCAGATCGATCCGCTGCTCGCGCTCCGAACTGAATAATCAGTCCTCGGATCCATCGACGCCGTCCTTGGCGCGGGCCGCCTGCGAACGCGCGGCCCATTCCGCGTAGATCGCTCGCGCGCATCGCGAATTCTGACCGGCTCCTATGATCGCCGGTCGCGTTCGAGCCGTCTAAAGCATCGATATGAGCATTCTTCAGGAACTCCGCTTCGCGGTGCGAAGCCTGCGAAAGACCGCCGGCGTCTCGATTGCCGGCGCCGTGGTGCTGGCGCTTGGCATCGGCGCGAACACTTCTATTTTCAGCATCGTCTACGGCGTGCTCCTGCGCCCGCTTCCGTTTCGGGAACCCGAGCGGCTCGTCCAGCTCTGGCACATCCCGCCGCAGAAGAGCTTCCCCGGCATGACGCGATTTGCGCTGTCGGCGGCCAACTATCTCGACTGGGAGCAGCAGAACGACGTCTTCGAGCACAGCGCCATCTACGCGTTCACCACGTTCCGGTTGAGCGGCACAGGCGAGGCGCAGGTGGTGCGCGCGGCCCGCGTCGAGCCGACATTCTTCGAGGTGCTGGGGGTCAGCCCCGTTCTCGGACGGCCGCTCGAAATCGGGGACGACGACGTCGATCGGAGCAGCGTCGTGGTGCTGTCGCACGCGTTGTGGCAGACACACTTCGGCGGAGATCCGGCTGTCGTCGGCCGGGCGATCGAGCTGAACGGCCAGAAGCGCACGGTCGTCGGCGTGATGCCGGCAACCTTCACGAAGCCGCAGTGGGCGGCCATGTGGACCCCACTCGTCTGGACGCCCGCGGAGCGCGCGGTCCGCGGTGAACACCACTACTCCGCTGTCGCGCGACTCAGGACCGGCCTCACGGTCCAGCAGGCGCAAGCCGAACTCGACACGATTGCGCGGCAGCTGGCGGATCAATACCCCGCCGACAACGCCGGCTGGGGCGCGAAGGTCGTTCCGCTGCGTGAGGAGACGGTCGGCGAGGTGCGGAGGCCGCTGCTGATCCTTCTGGGCGCTGTCGGTTTCGTCCTGCTCATCGCGTGTGCCAACGTCGCGAACCTGATGCTCGCGAAGACGCTGGATCGCCGCAAGGAGATCGCCATCCGCGCCGCGCTCGGCGCGGGGCGCGGGCGAATCGTTCGTCAGGTGCTGACGGAGACGGTCCTGCTGTCGGTGGCAGGAGGCGTGTTGGGAGTCTTCGTCGCGCACTACGGGACGACGCTCGTCATTGATGTCCTCGGGTCGAAGCTTCCGCGCGTTCGCGAAATCACGCTCGATGTGGGCGTGCTCGCGTTTACGCTCGCCGTCGCCGTCGTGACCGGCATCGCGGCCGGCGGCGCCGCGGCATGGAAGATATCGAGATCGGAGCCGGGCGATGCGCTGAAGCAGGGCGGCAGGACCGACGCATCCGCGGGCGGTCGCCGGACGGCGAACGCGCTCGTGGTCGTCGAGGTGGCGCTCTCGCTCGTGCTGCTCGTCGGCGCCGGCCTGATGATCCGCACGCTGTTCAACCTGCGCCATACATATCCCGGTTTCGAACCCTCGGGCGTCCTCACGATGACCGTCGCCGTCTCGGACGTCGACTACAAGACCGTCGAGCAGGAGGTGGCGTTCATAGGCGAGGTGCTGCGGCGCGTCCGCGCTGTCCCTGGAGTGGAGGCAGCCGGCGTCACCGACGATCTGCCTCTGGAGGGCGGGTCCAATCAGCCGATCGCGATCCAGGGGCGTCCCGAGCTGGCAATGGCGGACCAGCCGGAAGTCTCGGTCCGCGTCGTCTCGCCGGGGTTCTTTCGGGCGCTTCGCATTCCGCTCCTGCGCGGCCGCGAGTTCACCGACGCGGATGCCGCGCAGGCGCCGAATACCGTCGTGATCAGCGAGTCGATGGCGAAGCGGTTCTGGCCCGGCGAGGATGCGATCGGCAAGCGGTTGAAGCTGACGTTCTTTCCGGACTACGTCCGTGAAGTCGTCGGGATCGTGGGCGACGTGAAGGATCGGGGCCTGGACAGCGCCGATCCGAATCCGACGTTGTACTGGCCCGTCGCACAGGTTTACGCGCCGGAGCGGTTCGGCGCGTTCAGGGCATTTCCGCTGCAACTCGCGGTTCGCACGGCGACAACGCCCGCGTCTGTGTCTGCGGCCGTGCAGCATGCGATCCGGCAGATCTCGCCCGGCACCCCGCTGGTGGATGTCCGCACGATGGAGGATCGCGTCGCCGAATCGATTTCGCCGCAGCGGTTCAACATGTTTCTGCTCGCGGCATTTGCGGGGCTCGCGTTGCTGCTCGCCGCAGTCGGCATCTACAGCGTGCTCGCGTACACCGTCCGACAGCGCGTCCGCGAGATCGGCATCCGGATGGCGCTGGGTGCAAAGGCTGTCGATATCCTGCGGACAATCGTCGGCGAGGGGATCAAGCCAACGCTGTTGGGGATTGGAATCGGCATCGGGTCCGCGATGATGCTGGGGAAGGTCCTCAGCAGTCTGGTCTACGGTGTCGGCGTGACGGACCCATCGACCCTGGGAATCGTATCCATGCTGCTCGTCGTCGTGGCCGTCGCCGCGAGTGCACTACCAGCGTATCGCGCGACACGGGTGGATCCGATCCAGACGCTGCGCGACGAGTGAAACGGTCCGTCGTCAGAGCCGCTTCTCCGCTCCGGTCCCCTCGGGCGGCACCTGGAGCATGCACCCTGAGCAGCTGCATCATCTCCCGGCTCGGATGCGCACGGGCCCCTCTCGAGAGCATCCCATCCCCCTTCGGGCGTAGCGATGCCTCTCTCGCGCCCACTCTGAACGCGATCGGCTGACACACCTACATCATCAGCGTCATCGCGCCGGTTGCCACCAGCGCGCCTGCCCAGATCAGATCCAGGTTCAACCAGGCACGGCGCAGAATGCCGAGGCCGAGCTTCTCGAACACCAGCACGGCAATGAACGCTGTCACTACCAGATAGCTCACGGCGTGCAGGCCGGTGGCGAAGAGCGCGGCCTCGGCGTTCGTCCCGGCAGCACTGGGCATATGGTGCATGTGCCCGCCCCCGCCTGCCATCGACAAGCCCACGAACACGGGCACTACCATGAGGCCGGCGCCGTGTGCCGTGGCCATCAGGAACGACCACACGGTGAGCCCACCCATGCCCACGCGCATGCCCGCCCAGCGCGGGTGCTGATGACGAAAGAACCGCATGACGCCGAGCGAGACGAGGACGCCTGCGATCGCCCACCGCAGCTCGCCGATCGGGATCACGGCTCCGATCGCCAGCGCGGCGCCGACGGCGCTGGCGACGGCCAGCGCATGGCCGGCACCGAGAGGCACGAGCGCCCGCAGCACCGCGCCGCGGCGGCGCTCCTGCATCCCGAGCGCCACCGCGAACAGCCAGCCCATTCCGGGATTGATGCCATGAAAAGCGCCGAGCGCCATCAGCATCGCCCACGATGTCGTCGTCTCGCTCGTCATCACGCACCCCTCACGCGAAGCAGTAGGAATCGGAGCTGGCGTCGCCGCCCTCCAGGTGAACCTGGTGCGGACGCATCCCATCGAATTGCAGAAATCCCGTGGGATCGAGGTCGATGCCGCCGCTGGGGCGTACATCGATCTCCGCCAGCCAGCCCTTTAGCCCGTCGGGATAGAACTGCTCGTCCCACGTGCGATACAGCGAGTTGGTCACGTAGACGCGCTTGCCGTCGCGGCTGATCTCGACCATCTGCGGGGCGCCGTTCAGCGGCTGACCCGGGCGCGCCGGATGCTCTTGGCGTCGGACGATGCCTCCGAGCTTCACGGAGCCGGTCTCGACGGGATTGAACGGATCGGAGACGTCGAACTGCTTCAGCTCGCCGGTGCCGAAGCACGAGACGTACAGGAACCGATCGTCGAGCGACAGGTTGATATCGGTGACGAGCGGCGGCACCGCGCCAAAGCCTTTCAGCAGCGGCGGCAGATCGTCGGCGGCAGCGGGCTCGGCGGGAATCTCGATCACTTTGCGAACGCACCACGTGCCGCTCTTGTCGGTGCCTTCGCGGTACCACATCCAGATCGAGGAGGAGAGGTCCTTCAGGCTGGTGACAACGCTCGCGAAGCCGTAGGTCTCGGTGGGATTGTGCGCCGGGCGCAGTTCCAGCACCATCTGCTGCTCCGGTCCGAGCTCCAGCTTCTGCAGGTGGCGCCGGCTGTTGAGATCCCAGACGTGCAGCGCGTTGCCGTACTTGCCCGCCAGGAGCAGCTCCGGGTTCACGCCGCTCTCCACCATCTTCGGCGTGCCCCACTCGCTGGTGATCATCGTGTCATGCCCGAGGTGCCACCAGAAGTCGTACGCCAGATACTGCGCTCCACGCTCGCGTTCCCAGCTCCCCTTGATCTCGAAGGTCTCCGGATCGAGCACGAAGATCCCGCCGGGACCGTTGCCCTCGCCATCACCCAACGCGTTGACATAGATCCCGTCTGGCCCGCAGTGCGCGGTGTGAGGTCGGCTGTAGCCCGTCTTCCTGAGCACTTCGTCGGCCTCGATTACCTTCACGAGACGCGGCCGGCGCGGATCGGGCTCCGTGTCGAGGATGTGGATCCGCGACGAGCGCATGCCGGGCACGACGAGGTATCGGCGCCGCATGTGCGGGTGCGGCGAGTAGGGGCACAAGCACGAGCTGCAGGCGTTCCACCCGAAATGGTGGAGCTCGTCGCCGACGCCCGGCATATCCACGCGCGCGATCTGGGCGCCGTAGCCGGGCGAGGCGTGATCGACGTCCAGGACGGCAAGCGCGTCGTGGCCGGCCGGGTCGGGATTGAGCAACGCGACATAGGCAAGCGTCTCTGCCGGGGCCTGCATCGCCATCGTCGGTGACGGATAGAAGCTCTGGTCGGGAAGCAGTTTCGGCACGTCTCGTCCCTCCTTCGCGGTTTTGGTTCCGCGATCAAGAGGCTAGAATCGGAGGGCCGCCTGCGTCCTTTGAGAACGCTGGCATATTTCTGAAACTTTTCTGAGGTGGGCTTCGTGGCCGACACTGGGGTCCAAGGCGCGTACCGGTTCGGGCCGTTTCAGCTCGACGTCCGGGAACGCCGTCTCTCGCGCGGACCCGAGGTGATCCCGTTGCGGCTGAAGGTATTCGACACGCTCCGCGTGCTGGTCGAGCATGCCGGGCAGCTCGTGACGAAGCAGGAGTTGCTGGACAGGGTCTGGCCTGAAACGATCGTCGAAGAAAACAATCTCAATCACAACGTGTCGGTGCTGCGGAGGGCGCTCGGAGAGAAAGCGACCGGCCAGCAGTACATCGAAACCGTCCCGCGCGTGGGTTATCGCTTTGCGGCCGCGGTCGAAACCGCCGAGCCGCGCCCCGCAGCCACCGTGGCGTCAGCGTCCAAACTGCGGCAGGAAATCAGGTACTGCACCACGAGCGACGGCGTACGCCTCGCCTATGCAAGCATCGGCACCGGCCCGCCGCTCGTCAAGGCATCGAACTGGCTGACGCATCTCGATTTCGAGTGGGACAGTCCAATCTGGCGGCACTGGTGGTCCGCGCTCTCACTTCACCATCGCGTCGTCCGTTACGACGAGCGTGGCAATGGCATGTCGCAACGCGATGTGTCCGATGTGAGCTTCGACACGTGGGTTCGCGACCTGGAAACCGTGGTCGACGCCGCGGGTCTCGATCGATTTCCGCTCCTCGGGATTTCTCGCGGTGGGCCCATCGCGATCGCATACGCGATGAAGCACCCTGAGCGCGTCACACACCTCGCGCTCTACGGCGCGTTCTCGGCCGGGTTGAACCATGTCGGGCAGCCGCACGAACTCGAGGCACGCCGCGCCCTCGTGAGCCTGATGCGACTTGGGTGGGGACTCAACAATCCGGCGTTCTGCAAGGTCTTCACCTGCCGGTTCATCCCCGAAGCCACACCGGAGCACGAGCGATGGTTCGACGAGCTCCAGCGCGTGTCCACGTCACCGGAAAACGCCGCGCGCCTCATGGAGTGCGATGACGACATCGACGTCCGGCCGCTCCTGTCTCAGGTGACGACGCCAACGCTGGTGATCCACTGCGACCGCGACCAGGCCGTACCGGCGGAGAATGGGCGGCAAATCGCCGCCGCGATCCCGAACGTGCGTTACGTCTCCCTGCCGGGCGCCAACCACCTGATGCTGGAAGAGGAGCCCGCCTGGACGATGTTCCTCGAGGAGCTCGGTTTGTTCCTGAACTGGTAGTGGAGTCCGAGTCGGGATGCGCTCCGCCCTGGGCGGCGGCAAGCGCGTTGCTCGCTGATCCGGCACGATTGTTCGACGAGATCATTCGCGCGATCAAAGCCGCGGACTTCTGCATCTTCGACAACCTCGGCACGCGGAGCAAACCGAGACGCGCGCAAGGAAGCGGCGGGGCGAGCAGGGAACGGGGCCTTCCCTCAGACGCAGCCCGCCTGTAATATCGCCTACCGAGCGCGCTTGATCGGCGCGCCAAGCCGCACTCAGGATGGCGGTCAAAACAGCTGTGTGAGTCTGCAACTCGCCGATCCCGAAGAATTCTGGTCGGATCTCATCCCGCTTGTCGTGGCGCGACAGGTCGTCCCGATTGTCGGCGGTGACCTTTTGACGGTAACCGACGACGGTAAGCCAGTACGCTTCTATCATCGCGTCGCCGAACGGCTGCTCGTGCGTTACGGTGTTGAAATCGCAGCAGGAGATACGACACTCCGCCCGTATCACGAGTTGAATGACGCCATTTGCGCGCTCGACCGCCTCGGCAAACGCGCCAGCGCCGACAGTTACCTGCCGGCGTACGAAGCGATCCGTACGACGCTCGCGGCCTGTCGCGCCGAGGTCGAAGCGCCGCTGCGGCAGCTTGCCGCGATTGAGGACTTCCGCGTGTTCGTTACCACGACGTGCGACGACGCCCTGGCCCAGGCGCTTGATCAGGTGCGCTACGGTGGCCGCGCCCGGACCGAGCAGGTGGAATATGCACCCAGCGGGCTGCCGAAAGACCGTACGACAGACCTGAGCGAACTCGACGTCCCCGATCGGAGCGCGGTGCTTTATCTCTTCGGCAAGGCGGCGGTGTCGCCGGTGTTCGCCGCCCACGACGAAGACGTCCTCGAGTTCCTGTACGGCCTTCAGGCCGGACTCGGTCAGATGCCGAAACGCTTTTTCTCGGCGATTCGCGGCGCGAACCTGCTGCTGATTGGCTGCCACTTTCCAGACTGGTTGAGCCGCTTCCTGTTGCGAGTGACCGCGTCGCAGCGATTGAGCGAGCAGCGAGGACGCCGGGATTTCGTGATCGATGTGTCGCGCGACGAGCCGGGCTTCGTGGTGTTCCTCACGACCTTCGCGCGCAACACGCGAATCTCGTCGATGTCGCCGGCCGAATTCGTTGCCGAGCTCCTTGAGCGATGGCAGGCTCAGCGCGCACGCGAGAGCCCGGCAATCGAGGGGCAAGCCAACGCCGTGCCGTCTCGGGCGCGGAGGTCGGCTGTCTTCATCAGCTACTCGCGGAGCGACATCGGTCCGGTCCGGACGCTCTACGAGGAGATCCGACGCGTAGCGGGCGACGATGTGGCCTGGTTCGACAAGTCGGCGATCAATCCCGGCGAGGAATGGCGCGCACGCATCTTGGATGCCGTCGAGACGTGTCAGCTGTTCCTTCCCATCGTCTCCCTCTCGGAAGAGGCGCGGACCGAGGGCGTGTTCATCGAGGAATGGCGAAGGGCTCTCGATCGGGCGCGCGGGATCGACGGCCGCGCGTTCATCGTGCCGGTATTCGTAGATGCCGATGCCGAGGCGAACCTCTCACGCTATTCCCGCGCCAATCGCCTCTTTGGCGCGATCGATTTCGGATTTGCACCGGATGGCAAGCTGACGCCAAAGCTCGAAGCCATGATCGTCCGAGAGCTCCGCGCGCTCAGAGGATGATGTCGTGGCGAACGACACGCCGAGCACGTCCTACCAACTCGATTCCGAGAACCCGTGGCCGGGGCTCGCGTGGTTCGACGAGAGCGCGGCGTCGTTCTTCAACGGTCGCCGTCGCGAGATTGCCGAGCTCAAGCGGCTCGTCACGGACGCACCACTCACGGTGCTGTTCGGCCGATCGGGCCTCGGCAAGACCTCATTGCTGAAAGCCGGCCTGTTTCCATCGCTGAGACCGGCTAACTTCCTACCCGTGTACGTGCGGTTCGATTTCACGACGCCCCGCGCCGGCGACGCGCCGCCCCTCGTCGCACAGCTGATGGCCGCCTTCACGGACGCGTGCGCGTCAATCGGCGCCGATGCGCCGCCTCGTGACGGCGAGACGTTGTGGGAGTACCTGCATCGGGCCGACGGGAAGGTGTGGAGCGCGCATAACGAGCCTCTCGTGCCGGTGTTCGTCATCGATCAGTTCGAGGAGGTGTTCACGCTCGGGCCGACGAACCTGGCGGCGGTCACGCGCCTGCGGGAGGATCTGGCGGATCTTGCCGAGAACCGCATTCCAGTCGCCACCGAGCAGCGCCTGGCTGCGGACGAGCGTGGTGCCACGCGATTCGCTCTCCGCAGTCAGCGCTATCGCGTGCTTCTGTCGTTCCGCGAAGACTTCGCCACGGCGTTCGAGCGCTGGCACGAACTGCCGTCGCTCATGCGGAATCGCGTCCAGCTGCTGCCGATGACCGGAACGCACGCTCTCGAGGCGGTCTACGGATCCGCATCGCACCTAATGGACCAAGACACGGCCGAGCAGATCGTCCGCTTCGTCGCATCCGAGAAGCACGCGGATCCCCCCGCTGCCGGGACCGAGACAGTCGCCCTCGACGGCCTCATCGTCGAGCCCGCCCTCCTGAGCCTCGTCTGCCGCGGATTGAACGACAGCCGCCACGCGAGGGCGAGGCGCGGCGGGCCGAATCGCATCGATCGCGAACTGCTCGCCTCGACGGGCCCCGGCGTCGTCGACAGGCACTACGACACGTGCATGCAGGACCAGCCCGAGCGCGTGCACCGGTTCGTCGAGAGCGAGCTGATCACCGAGAGCGGCTTCCGCAAGCCATGCGCGCAGGACGACGCGCTGCGCGAGCCGTATGGCGTGGCGCTCGATTCGCTGAGAGTCCTGGTCGATCGGCGGCTGCTCCGCATCGAGCCATCGCTCGGCGTAACGCGAGTCGAGCTGATCCACGATCTCCTCACGCCGACCGTCGTCGCACGCCGCGATGCGCGGCGGAGCGCGGATCGGCAGCGCCAAATCGACGCCGAACTGCGCAAGCGCGAAGAGGCACAACGGGCGATCGAGGCCCAACGCCGGGCCAGGCAGCGAATGCGGATCGTTGTCGGCGTCGCCGCGGCGGCGATCCTGATCGCCGCCGCCGTCGGTGCCATTGCCGCTTACGCGCTGAGGCAGGAGCACATCGCGAACGACGAGCGCGCGAAGGCAAACAGCCAGGCGCGTGTCGCCCAGTCGCGTGAGCTCGCGTCGGCGGCAATCACGCGCCTCGACCTCGACCCCGAGCTCGCCGTCCGCCTCGCGCTCGAGGCGACGAGAGTGTCGCCGACAGCCCAGGCAGTGTCGGCGCTCCGGCAGGCGCTGTTCCGGTGGCCCGGTCGGTCCGGCGGTCCGTCAGCCATCGGAGACGCGGCGCCGGGGTTGCGCATGCGCGAGCTGAAAGGCCACACCGACGACGTGATGGGCGTCGCGTTCAGCCCGGACGGCACCCGGCTGCTGAGCGTTGCCTGCGACAGAACGGCCCGCCTCTGGGACGTCGCGACCGGCGCAGAAGTGTTCGTGCTGCGTGACCATCGCGCATCGCTCTCGGTGGGCGCGTTCAGCCGCGACGGCCGCCTCATCGCCACGGCGGGCGGCAACCCCTGCCTGACCGAAGCCTACAGGACAGATCCGAACGATACGGAAATCCGAGTGTGGGACGCGGCCAGCGGCCGCGTGATCGCCCACCTGCCTGGCTCACCGCAGCTCGTCGTCGGCGCGGCTTTCAGCGCGGATGGCAGCGAGATCGCTGCCGGCGGCATCGACGGAGAAGTGCGAATCTGGACGCGGGCGACCGGCCAGATGCGGGTCGTCGGCACGCAGAGCGCCGGCATCCAGTCGGTGGAGTACAGTCCGGACGGCCAGCAGCTGGCCACCGGCGGATTCACCACCGAGGCCGGCAGCAGCAGGATTGCGGGCGGTGTCATCATCTGGAACCCTCAGACCGGTGCCAGGCTGACGCAACTGAATCACGAGCGCGGTGTTCTGGCGGTCGCGTACGGCGGAACGGCGGGCGGCGACATTTTGCTCGCCAGCGTCGATTTGACCGGCATCGCCAAGGTGTGGAATGCGCGCACATTCGCGCTGCGCCGCGAGCTGAAGAGCTACAGTTCCGAACTCAATGGGACGGCGTTCTCCCGCGACAGCCGCTTTCTCGTCACGGCCGGCGACGACCTGTCGATTTGGGAAACCGAAACGGGCGCGCGTCTGCGGGCGCTGACGGGGCGCGGCAGTCTGTATGCCACATCAATGAGCGCCGATGGCCGGATCATCGCCGCAGGCGGTGCTCATGGCTTTGTCAGCCTCCTCAACTGTGATGTGTGCGTGCCGATCGATGCGCTCGTGAAGCTCGCGACCGACCGCTCACCGCGCGACTTCACCGAGCAGGAGCGCAAGGACTTCCTTCACTAGCGCCGTCTCTTGCCTCGGCCGATTTGGACGGGTTGCTGCTCGTGCAGTACGTTTCCTACCAGGATCTCTGCGAGCCAGCTCTGCTGCGGTCTGCCGGATTTCCTCGAAAACGCACGGGTTCGGATGATACTCGGATAACGTCATGTCAATTCTCATCATCGGATCGGGAATCTGCGGTCTCGGCGCCGCATTGCTGCTCGCGCGCGACGGTCACGACGTCACTGTCCTCGAGCGCGACGGGAGTCCGGTTCCGCAATCGGCACAGGAGGCATGGGACGGCTGGACGCGTCCGGGCGTCGTTCAGTTCCGGCAGCCGCACAACTTCATGCCCGGCCTGCGGCGGCTGCTCGAAGCGGAGCTGCCCGACGTGCAGGACGCGCTTGAGCGCGCGGGCGCATGCCGGTTCGACCTGCTGAACCCGCTGCCGCCGAACTTCGCGGATCGATCGCCCCGTCCGATCGACGATCAGCTCTGGACGTTCACCGCACGGCGGCCCGTGGGCGAGTGGGTCTTCCTGACGGCTGCGCTCAACGAGCCGCGCATCACGGTCAGGCGCGGCGTGCACGTGGCCGAGTTGCTCTCGGGTCCGAGCGCAGCGGACGGAATCCCCCATGTAACAGGCGTCCGCACCGCCGGCGGCGAAACGCTCGCCGCCGACCTCGTCGTCGACGCGACCGGCCGCCTGTCGCGAAGCCCCGAGTGGCTCGCGGCAATCGGCGCGCGGCCGCCATACGAGGAACACACCGACTGCGGATTCGCGTACTACACGCGGTATTTCGCAGGCACAATGCCAGCCCGGCGCGGCGGAACGCTGACGCCGCTTGGCTCGATTTCCATCCTCACACTGCCCGGCGACAACGACACATGGTCCATCACGCTCTTCTGCGCGTCGAACGACCAGCCGCTGAAGACCCTTCGACGCGAAGCGCAGTGGACGAACGCCATTCGCGCGTGCCCGGCGCACGCGCACTGGCTCGACGGCGAGCCGATCACCGGCGTGCTGCCGATGAGCGGCGTCGTCGATCGCTATCGCCGCTTCGTCGACGACGAAGGGCCGGTCGCGACGGGATTCGTGGCGGTTGCCGACGCGTGGGCGTGCACGAATCCGTCGGCGGGACGGGGGTTGACTGTGGGGTTCCTCCATGCGCTCCGGCTGCGCGATGTGTTGCGCGAAGCCGGCGAGGAGCCGCGGGGGCTCGTCGACGAGTTCCATCGGCGGACCGAAACGGACGTCGCACCGTGGTATCACGCGCAGATCGCGGTCGACCGTGCCCGCTTCGCGGAAATGGAGGCGCTGCGCGACGGTCGCGAGCCGCCGCCCGTTGCCGACGAACTGGCCCGCGCCGTCCTGTCGCTCATGTCGACGATGCCGGCCGATCCGGATCTGTTCCGAGCGGCGCTCGAGTACATCGGCACGATCACGCCCATCCAGGACGTCCTCGCACGACGGGACGTTGCGGAGAAGGTTGGCGCGGTGCGAGCGGCGATGAAAGACGCGCCGCCGCCGCGGATGCCGGGACCGGACCGCGCGAAGCTGCTCGACATCGTTCGCTGATTCCGCGGTCAGCCCCATCCGCCTCCGGCCTACTTTGCGTCCCGAATCTGCAAACCCGCGAAGTAGCCTTCCGTACCGGGACCGATCCAGAGCGCCACGCCGCCAGAGGAATCGCCGAGCTTGAGATCATTCACGATCAGACACGGTTGTGCCGCGCCATGCACATAGAGGCGCGCCTTCGTGCCTTCCACGGTGATGCGATACCGCGTCCACACGCCCGGTTCGAGGTCGACGTAGCTTTCGTACTTCTCCGGCGCCTGCGCGCGAGACACCGCGAACCCGAAGTTCGGATGTGCGCTGTACTGCGTGGAATGATTGCGGCGGACTTGGTCGTCGGCGCGTCCGTTGGTCGGGCGTAGATAGATGTACTCGAACTGGCCGTCCTTCATCCGAAACGCGATGCCGATGAATCCGCGCGCTGCGGCAGCGGCCCCCCCAGTGGGCTGTCCCGCTAATTCCACCTCGATCTCGCCGTTGTGAAACGTCGCGCCCTTGACGATCGCGTACGCCTCGCCATTGGGCACGTCGCCATCCTCCACGATCTTGATCGCGCGCTTGCCCTGGTATTCCACTTGTTCCACTTTGACCTGGTGCGGCGTCAGTTGATCGACCGTCTGCGCGGACGCCGTGGACGCAATCGCGAGCGCCACAATGACTTTGCTTATCGGCATATCAGTCGTTTGTCCTCTCGCCCGCGCATCGAGCGACTTTGGGATTGCTTTGATCAAACGCCGATTATACCTGCGTCAATTCGACTCCAGGGCCAAAGTTGACCTCCGCTCGCGGCTGCGAAGCGGCCGTCAGAGCAGTCGTTACGAACCTTTTGATGCCCATGCCGCCCGCGCCGACGGCAGAGAGGATCTCGTACGGTCCGAGGCGGGATCCGGCATGAAGAGGCACGGCCTGCGCGGGATTATGCCTCGGCTACCGCATTCGCGCCAGCTACTCAGGGCGTCGCGCACACCTCGATTGGCGGACAAGTGCAGATCAGATGCCGGTCGCGCTCAATGCGAACTGTCCTCATGCTTTTTGCAGACGGGCTTCTCCAGAGCGGAGTAACGTCAGATGACCTTGTGCCTGTAAATCAGGGTCGTCGGACGCGTTCCTTCTGCCATGAGGTATATCCACACGGGCCCGCGCCAGTTGGAATTGCCGCCGAACATACCATTGTTCGATTCCGCCGGGAGGTACTCGACTCGATACTCCTCGCCGCCGATTTGAAGCGTAAATGGGTGGTCCTTGTGCCAGCGCGACAGGGAACGGATGCCATAAGGACTGAGGAAGCGCTCCTCATCCAGCATGCGCGTAAGCACGCGGCGCAGCTTGTCTTCGTTCAGAATCGCCAGCATGCGCCGCCCGTTCATTCCCACTCTGGTCGGCGAATGGATGTTGGCTACCAGCTGGGGATTTCTGTTTATGAACCGGCCAACCCTGTCGAAAATGTTCGGAAAGCGATCGATCAACTCAGATGAGAGCTTTGCCTTTCCCGATCCCGGCACGGCGGCCGAGCGAGGCGCACGGGTGGCCCTGCTGCCACTGGCTACATTTCTCGAGCTGAAGCTCGCATCGGGCATGACGGCGGCCGATCGCCTCAAGGATCTCGCTGATGTGCAGGAACTGATCCGGATCGAGCGGTTGCCACGGGAACTAGCCGACCGGCACGATCCGTTCGTGCGGGACAAGTACATCGAACTGTGGCGAGCTGTCGAAAGCCGTCGCTAGCCAGAGAATCCAATCCACCAGGCCGCCCGCCCCACGCCCGACCACGACGTAAGCGACACGAGGGCGATTAAGCGGGGGCCTGAATCGCCCGCCCGACTTCGACCCGAAAGGCCCGCCCTACTTCGCAAGCGGATCCGGCCGCACCTGGAACTTCACGAGTTTGCTCGTCGTGCCTCGCCCGCCTTCCATGTGGAACGGCGCGCGCGTCGAGATGCTCGTCCAGATGCCCTTGCCTTTCCATCCGCCCTTCGCGTCGTCGATGCGGCCGTCGATGCCCTTTGCGTAGAAGCCCATCGGATACGGGACGCGGAACGTCATGAACGTGCCGTCGACCAGCGCGAGCAGTCCTTCCGACAAATTGCCGGTGGCCAGCGGGACGTCCTTGCCGAGGCCGAGCATGTCGAACCGATCGACGAAGTCGTAGTACGCCGAATCGGCGCTGGCGGAATCCGCCGCGCCCTGGTAGTTCGGGCCAGGCAGCGGATACAGCGACCAGCCTTCGGGACAATGCTGCCCCGTCGCCGTCGGGCCGTTGAGCGGCCCTTTGCACTTGCGTCGATCGAAGCTCGCCAGATGCCCGCTCGAGAGAACGGTCCAGACGACGCCGTTGCTGTCGACGTCCATGCCGCGCGGCGCAAAGCCCTGCGCGCTCGCCTTCGGGTTGTTCCAGGGGACGTCGTAGATTTCCGAGAGCGCGGTGGCCGGCGGATTGGATCCGGGCGCGAGACGAACCAGCGAGCCGGGCATGCCCTGCACCGAGCCCCAGATCGATCCGTCGACGGGACTCGGTGCCACGCCGTAGAACGGCGCGTTGATCCGTTTGTCCTTCGCCGGATCGGGCGGCTGATCCGGTTCGACGTAGGCGTCGCGCTTGCCGTTGCCGTTTGTGTCGAGGACGAAGACCGTCCAGCCCTGCGCCTTCTGCTCGTCGTGTGTCTTGTCGTAAATGTTTGTATCGAACCAGCCCTCGACCGGGCCGCCGCCGGTGAACCACAGCACCCCTTTGTCGTCGAAATTGAGGTGGTGCGTGCCGAAGCAGGTGTCGATCGTCGTGACCTGCTTCGTCTTCGGATCGTAGAGCTGCATCTGCCGGCCGCTCTGCGCGATCGGAAAAGCCACGGCCGATGGATGCGTCGATCCCTGCTGGCAGAATGCCGCGGTCTGATTGGGACGGATGCGCGCGGCAATCCACACGCGCGACTGGCCATCCATCGCGAAACTGTGGGCGGTGGTCTGCGCCGTCCAGATCGCTTCGTCGCCCCAGTAGGGTGATGGCTGCGCCGGCGGGTTGTTCGCCTGGCTCGGCGTCTTCGGGTCGCGGACCACCAGCTTGATTTGCGTCGCGGTGTTGGTTTTCGGATCGATCACCGGCATGTAGTCGGCGCTCTCCTCGAGCGCGCCGTACACCGGCCCGTTCGCGTTGACGGTGGGATTCCGCTTGTCCGTCCCGATCTCGTCATGCAAGTACACCTTCGGGTCGGCCCAGTCCCACATCGTGACCACGACGTTGCGCTCGAGGCTTTTGGGTGCGTTCGGGCGCGGTGTCGGGCAGCTTGCCTTTGGCGATCTGATCGGTCCAGTCGGCGTACATGGCGAGCGCGCGCGTCCGTCCGACCTGCGTGAACCGCGCGCTCATCCCGCCGCCCGCCTGCCCCGCCTGAACGCGCCGGTCCCACGCGGCCGCCGAAGAATCGAATGTGCCGAGGCTCGTCGCGATCTCGCGCGTCGCCTTGTTGCCGAGCTGATGGCATCCGGTGCAGCCGTCGGTGTTGACCACCTGGCGAATCCACTCGCCCTGACTCCTGATGTTCGGCGAGATGCCATTGCCCGAGGGACCGGTCCCGGGGAAGTCGCTCTTCGGCGGCAGATGCAACAGCGCGAACCAGAAGAGCGCCGGATAGTAATCGGCCGCCGCTTTCGTATTCGGCGCCGGCACAGCCTTCAGATTCAGCGCTTTTCCAGGCGCCGCCGGCACCTTCGCGGAATCGACGAGACCGTAGCCTCTGACCCATACGCTGTAGTTGCCTTTGGGCAAATCAGGGATGAGGTAGCGGCCCTGATTGTCGGTGACGACGATCTTGCGCAACGTGGTCGGGAGATCCCTCGACTCCGCGATCACCCAGACGCCGGCCTCCGGACCGCGCGCGCCGGTGACCACGCCGCCGATGTCGTCGGCGTCCACGGCCACGGTTGCCTGAGCCTCCACGGGCACACGCAGTCGCGCCACGGACGCGACGGCGATGATTGCAAGCGCGACGCTCATGAGTGTGTAGATCGATCTTCTGGTCATGGGACATCTCCGCGTCAACGACTCACCTTCTGAAAGTAGGCGGGCAGATCCTTTTTCGTGTCCTTCAGGATTTCGACGATCGCCTGGCGATCCGCGACCGACAGCGCGGATCGATATCGTTCGCCGCGCTCTTCGCCGGAGAGCATGTCCCACATCCGCCGGTAGATGGGATCCTTCGCCGAGGGCGGCAGCGCATCGAACGCGGCCGAGTAGATCAGGTAGCTGCAGGGATACTTCATCAACCGCCGCGCGAGGTCGAGCTCGTGCAGCGAGCGGCCGCGCGCATCGCGCGGGCCGGTTGCGGAGAATCGCCGGACAAAGCCCGAGGAGCCCTGGATGCGGTCGGCAAGCGGCGCCTCGTCCACGAACAGCAGGTAATCAACGACTTCGGTCGCGACGCCGCTCATCATCTGCGCGATGCGGGCCTCTTCACCGGGAGCGGCGACGAACGGCGCGTGCAGCGTCGGATCGGCCGCGCGCGCTTCCCAGCCGGCGCGCGTCAGCAGGTTCGTCATGTGGACCTGATGCGACAGCACCAGAGGCGACGCGATGTCGCTCGACATCGACGGATAGCCATCGCCGTCGAACAGCCCCGCCACAGAGGAGAGGTTGCGATCGGCACGGCTGGCCGTTGTCTCCGCCTCGTTGCCGCGATGCCGGATCGAACCACTGCTCCCGGTGACGTACCAGCCGCCCCACCGTTCGGCGATCGGGTTGCGGTGATCGGTCATGACCGACCTGGCGGCTGCGGGCGCGCCTGGCGCGGTCGTCGTGCTGAACATCAGCATGCCGGGGACGCCAAGCGTGTCGCCGGCCATGTGACACCCCAGGCATGTGAGGACACGCCGGAACTCCGGCCGATCGACCGGTTTCTGCTCCAGCGTGTAGAACACCATGCCTTCTTTTTCGTCCTGGGCAGCCACCTCGATGATCTCAGCGTCGCGGATCCAGCCAAGCGCGACGCGATCGTTGTAGAAGAGGGCGCGCGGGTTGGTCTCGCTGATTCGCTTCCGCTGAAGCTGGTTTGCGAAAAGACGAGCGCCTGCGAGTCGATTGGAATCTCGAGCGCCGCGAGCGCCGAGCGCAGATAACCGTTGCGGCCGTCGAAGGTCAGCTGGACGCTGCCGTCGCGGAGCCGCTCGTTGACCTTCGACACCGCGTTGTTCAACGGCGCGGTCGAATACGCGATGGCGGGATCCTCCGCGGAGCCGAGGAACATCCCGCCGCGCTGTGCGCGCAGCGACGCCGGGTCTCGAGCCAGCGCGGAGAGGAGACCGGCGCAGACCATGACGCGAACGCAGATGCGTGCCGGGCGGTTCATCGCGGATCCTGCGTGCCGTGATCCTAATCGAAAGCCCGGAACCACGGCGCCGATCTCACGTGCGCCGGGTCGAAATCGGCAGTGGGTCGACGCGGAGGATGACGCCGACCTTTCCAGATGAGCTCGGAGCGGTGTTCGATTCCCCGAGCGCGACGTTAAACACTAGAGGAAGCGGAACGAAGGACCGGAGGAAACCGCTTCGAAGTTTCTTGCGGTCGAGGCGGACGCACGGATGACACATCGACCCATCAGCCGTTGATTCGTTCATCTGTGGTGCGTCGAACTTGCTGGTCAACATGACCGAGCCGTAACGAACGCTGCCGTCGATCGATCAACTGCTACACAAGCCCCGGCTCGGGCACGACTTGACGTCGTGTCCGATGTGGCCGAATCGAAGATAGCGGCAGGCGCGCTAA
>JBKPDW010000180.1:0-10857 GCA_046728115.1 Acidobacteriota bacterium
GCCATCAGGCATCCGAAACACGCGTTGCGTTCATAGGCCGCCCGAACGTGGGGAAGTCCTCGCTCGTGAATCGGCTTCTGCGCGAGGAGCGTGTGCTCGTCAGCGAGATGCCGGGAACTACACGTGACGCGATCGACGTACCGCTGGTGTGGTATCGACGGCGGCTGCGGATCGTGGATACGGCCGGGATGCGTCGGCCGGGACGCGTGGGGCGGGGTGGCAAAGTCGAAGTCGTGAGCGTCGCGCTGGCCAAGGAATCGATTGCCGACGCTGACATCGTGGCGCTCGTACTCGACGCCGGCAGCGGTGCCACCGATCAGGATGCCGCGATCGGTGGTGAGGCCGATCGCGCCGGTCGCGGCATTGTCATCGTCGCAAACAAATGGGATCTGGTAAAAGGCCAGGGGCCAGATTTCTACAAGAAGTTCGACGAGGAGACGAGGAGGCGGATGCGGTTTCTCGACTATGCGCCGATCCTCCACATCTCGGCGCTGACAGGCGAGCGCACGTCGAAAATCCTGGAAACGATCGACGAGATCGCCGAGACACGCCGTACGCGCGTCCCTACGCCGGCCCTCAACACGTTCGTTCAAGCCGTGACGGCTGCCAATCCGCCGGTCAGTCCCGGTCGGCGCCACGTGCGCATCTTGTACGCCGCCCAAATCGGCGCGGCGCCGCCGTCGTTCGTGTTCTTCACGAACGTGGCGACGACGTTTCACTTTTCGTACGAACGGTTCTTGGCCAATCAGCTCCGTCAGCACTTCGGATTCGTTGGAACGCCGATTCGGATTCAGGTGAGAAGGCGCGAAAAGAAGAGATCGCGAATTGGGTAATCAGGTAATGTAATCGAGCAATTTGGTAATCGGCGTTCATGTCCAACACTCTTCGCGTTCAGATTCGCCGCCTGCCGTCATCCGAGGGACTGCCGTTGCCGACCTACATGACGGCGAGCGCAGCGGGAATGGATCTCCACGCGGCGATCGATGCCGACATCGTCATCGCGCCAGGCGGAATCGCACTGGTGGCAACCGGTCTCCAGGTAGCGATCCCTGACGGCTTCGAAGGACAGGTGCGGCCGCGTTCAGGGCTGGCGGTCAGGCACGCGATCAGCCTTCCGAATACGCCCGCGACAATCGACGCCGACTATCGAGGCGAAATTCGCGTCCCATTGATCAATCTTGGTTCGCAACCGTTCGCCGTTGCGCGCGGCATGCGGATCGCGCAGCTCATTGTGGCGCCCGTGATGCGCGTCGCGTGGGATGAGGTTGTCGATTTGCCGCCGACCTCCCGCGCAGGACAGGGCTTCGGTCACTCGGGCCTTTGATATACTCGATATCCGACCGTTCGGGATAATGGAACAAGCCGAGATTCCAAAGCGTGCGCTGTTCAAAGCCGCTGAGGTCTGCAATCTGGCGAAGGTGCAGCCGTATGTACTGCGGACCTGGGAAGCGGAGTTTCCGGATCTCGGCGTCGCGAGGTCCCCGGGCGCGCCACGCACGTATCGACGGCAGGACGTCCAGCAGGTTCTGCGGATCAAGCATCTGCTGCTCGTCGAAGGGCTGACGCTGGCGGGCGCGCGGAAGCGACTCGAAGATGAGACGGCGCCCGTAGCAGCCGATGAGCCGGCGATTGACGAACTGATCGGCCGGAACGCGCGCGAGCGGCTGACGGTGGTGAAGCACGGATTGCGATCGATCCTGGACCTGCTCACCGGGTCGCCGGTGCCAGAGTTCGAGTTGGCGGCGCCGCGGGCGGCAATCAAACGAACTCACACGGCATCGGCGGGGCGTGCGAAGCCGGCGAAGGGGAAAGCGACGGGCAAGAACGGCGGCGTGCGCGCCGCTCACGCGCGTCGCAGGTAGTTCGCTGGTTCGACGAATCGAAGGTGCGACGGATCGAAGTTCGACGGTTCGCAGCGTCGTGTCGACCATCCGCGTAGGTAGTGTACGTTTTCAGACGGACGATCGGGACGGTGAATCACAACGGGATGTAGCGCAGCCTGGATAGCGCACCTGACTGGGGGTCAGGGGGTCGCCGGTTCGAATCCGGCCATCCCGACCACTTTTTCGGCCAAATCTTGAAGGTTTGGCCTCATCACCTGACAGCCGAAACGCTCTCGGCTGACAAATGGCTGACAATCGGTAGAGCCTCGACGCCATTTTCAGCCTACCTGAGTCCGTTCTTCGTCCGCGTGCGTGAGTCGCGTCGCGCGCCGCTCTCGTGCCCGCTGCATCGATTCCGCGAGCGAGTTCGCGCGAGCATTCATGTACCGCTGCGTCGTCGTGATGCTGGCGTGGCCGGCGAGCATCTGCAGTTCGTGAACCGGCACGCCATCGTCGGCGAGACGCGAGAGCGCCTCGTGCCGCAGGTCGTGCCAGTGCAGATCGATTCGCGCCAGCTCGTCTCGGTTCGACAACCGCTGTCCACGGCCGCGTCGAGTTGGTTCGATGCCGTTCGCCAACAGCAGCAACGTTTCCCAGGCTGATCGAAACGTCGTCACTCGCTGTCCGGTTGTCGCCTCTCCGAACACATACGACTCGGCGCCGAGAAACGCTCGTCGGCGGAGCAGCTTCTCGAGCCGACTGCCTGATTCGAATGGTATGACCCGTGCCACCTCCGTTTTCGAGTTCTCCTTGAGGATTCGAATCCAACGATGTTGCCAATCGACGTGCTTGTTCTGAATCTTCATCATCTCGCCACGGCGGCAGCCCGTGTCGAGCGCGCCGATGATGCGGTCGCGCATCTCGTCACCCGTCGTGAGCTTCGTGTCCGGGTTCCAGATGTCACCGCTGACGATCTCGCAGCAGAGCGGCCGCGAGATCTTGAAGGCCGCCGCGAGCTCGTGCTGAGGCGTGCCGGCCTGTGCGCGAGCGCGGATTTCCCGAATCGCATCCCAGGACAGCTTCGCTGTGCCTCGAGGCGGCTCGTTGAGCAGCTTGCAGGCTTCGAGCAATTGCCCCTCCTCGGCCTCCGTGACGCGCCGTTCGCGTCGCCGCTCGTTCTTCGTGACGATCGTGACGCCGCGTCGATGGAACGCTGTTCCGGCCAGGAGATCGCGACCGATCGCCCAGTTGGACAGGTGACGCAATCGAGCGAGATAGCGGTTCCTCGTCGCAACGGCACGATTGGCGGAGCGAGCCTTGAAATCCTCGATCGCATCCGGGCGTTCGAGGGCTCTGGCCGGCAGCTCGCCGAGGTGTTTGGTGAGGACGTTGATCTGACTCACGATCGACGGCCGGCTCTTGAGCGGCTCCACGTCGACGTAGCGCGCCCGGTACAGCTTGAGCAAGTCCCCGATCGTGGTCAGCGTCGCCGTCGGCTTCTTGCACTCAGGCAGGATTCTCGGGTCCTTGCCTGAGCCGATTTCCGCGATGAACTTCGGCTCCCACGTTTTCTCGGCTTCCTGCTTCGACGTGACTGGTGCCGTGGCGCCACGCGCCAACGCGAAGTCGTCGACCGGCATGCGATACCGCTTCCCGCGGTGCATGACGTCGAGCCACCATGGGTGTTCGCAGCGCGGGCTCTTCGTGCAGCCCTTGCTGCGACACGGCTTTCGAACGGGCATACAGCTCCTCCTTGTGGTTACGAGGTTCTCGTCGGCGCGCCGCGCCGAATCCAGTCCATGACATCAGCGGGGCGAAACCTCCTTCCTCTGACGCCGAATCGCTGCGAGGTTAGCAGACCGCGCAAGTAGGCGCGGCGCACGGTCTCTTCGTGGCAACCGATGAACTCTGCGACTTCGAATGCCGTCATGAGCCGATTCGGTAATCCGCTGTTCGTCGGCGAGCTGTCAACCGGCAGCTGCGCGTCGGCTACGGCCTGCGCCGACTCTGTGTCGTTGGTTTTTCTCATCCCGTCCTCCGCAGGTCTGGCACCGATTCGTCGTCGATGCCGAATTCTTGGGTTGAACGAACCGAGCCTTGAGAAGTGCCGTTCGGCGCCATCGACCTAAAGTCGGTCGCGCGTGCGGCGGGCTCGGTGGGCGGGATTCAGAACGGAGCCGCTAAGCGTTCCGTCCGATCAGCCGCCGTGCGGAGGAGGTGGTCGAGGCCTCGCCCTACGGGCCGCGCCTCGAGCCTCCGACGAATTCCCCGGTGAACGCTTCGTCGTAACGACGAAGTCGCGCCCTGAGGCGTCTACGCGGGCTTACCGGCCATCGGCGGTGCGCTCGGTGCGTTCGGCGTCTGCTGAACGACAGGCACAAGCGCGACACCGGTCGCCTGCAGTTGCCTCGGGTGGCCTAAGGTCACCTCGCACCGTCTGCAGTTGCGACCGGGATCCGCCGATTCGGTTTTCAGGGTGCTTGTCGCCGTTGCCCTAAGGGCAGCTGACTCGAAGCGCTCCATCGTGACCTGAGGCCAACGCGGAGGGGTGGCGATCGATCGCCACGGGAGGATGAATCGAAAATACGCGCGTCAGCCTTCCGTGTCAAGCGGTCGGTTTCCGTTTGTCAAGACTCGTTAGAAATGTCCCCGGTCTTAAACTCGTTAGAAATGTCCCCTGTTGACTGAACAAGAAGGCGTGTGGGAGCTGTGGAAAACTGTTCTGTAGTTTTCCAAGGAGCGGTGGGCGCGTGCTCCCGCGGCGATCTTCGTAGTTGCCGTCCCACGCCTCCTCAGACCGTTCAAGTCAGGCGTCCGGCCTGATGGCTGTCACAGTCGTGCACGACGCAAGAGTTGAGCGTTGAGGGCGACGACGATGGTGCTTAGCGACATCAAGACGGCGCCCATGGCCGCTGGCAGCACAATCCCGAACGGCGCGAGCACGCCCGCCGCGAGCGGAATGGCGAAGATGTTGTAGCCGGCTGCCCACCACAGGTTCTGGATCATCTTTCGATAGGTTGCCTTGCTGAGGGCAATGATCCGTGGGACGTCGCGCGGATCGCTCCGCACGAGCACGACATCGCCCGCCTCCACGGCGACGTCCGTGCCTGCGCCGATCGCAATCCCCACATCCGCGGTCACCAGCGCCGGCGCGTCGTTGACGCCGTCGCCCACCATCGCGACGCGTTTGCCGCGCTGCTGCACCTCTTTGACCTTCGAGGCTTTCTGATCCGGTAAAACTTCAGCGAATACGGAATCGATCCGAAGTTCCTCGGCCACGGCCCGTGCGACGGCCTGCGCGTCACCGGTCATCATGATCACTTCAATGCCTAGGTCATGCAGTCGCTGCACCGCGTCGCGTGATTCGTCTCGAACCGCGTCCGCGACCGCGAATACCGCAATTGGCGTTGTTCCTTCGAACATGGTGATTGCAGCTTGACCGCGTGCCGCAGCGCGATCAATTGCCGCGCGCAGCCTCGCGTCGACGTCCGCGTTCAGTTGGCGCAGCAGCGCGGGTCCGCCGAGCAGCAACGGTTTGCCGTCGACGACCGCCTGCACGCCGCGACCGGGAATGGCTTGAAACTGGCCGGCTCTTGGAAGGGTCAGCCCACGCTCTTCAGCGCTCTTGACGATCCCCTGCGCAATCGTGTGCTCCGAGTCGCGCTCCACTGCTGCGGCCATTGCGAGGGCGTCGTTTTCCGTCAATCCTTCGCGGGTCGTGATCTCGATGACGCGGAACTCGCCTCGGGTGAGCGTGCCGGTCTTGTCGAAAAACACTGCGGTGACGTTGCGGGCCTCCTCCAGCCCGCGGCGGTCACGGACCAAGAGTCCTCCGCGCGCGCCTAGCGTCGTCGAGATCGCGACCACCAGCGGGATGGCGAGGCCGAGGGCGTGCGGACACGCGATGACGAGAACCGTTACGACGCGTTCGATCACGAACGAGGCATCCCGGTCGGCGAGAGACCAGCCGACGAGCGTGACGGCAGCCGCCGCGATGGCGATGATGGTGAGAAGGAATGCCGCGCGATCGGCGAGCGCCTGCGCACGCGACCGCGAGCTCTGCGCCTGAGCGACCAGACGCATGATTCCGGCAAGCGCGGTTTTTTCGCCCGTACTGCTCACTTCCACACGCAGCGATCCGGCTCCGTTGACCGTGCCGGCGATGACCTTTCCGCCTTGGTCTTTTCGAACGGGTCGCGACTCGCCGGTGATCATCGATTCGTTGACGTCGCTGGACCCGTCGCGAACGACACCATCGGCAGGAATGGCGGCACCCGGACGAACGAGCACGAGATCGCCCGCGCGGAGTTCCGAGACGGCGACGGTTTCCGTGCGGTCGCCGACGATGCGTTCGGCGCTGTCGGGAAGGAGCTTCGCGAGCTCCTTCAGGGCGCCCTGCGCTTGCGAGATCGAACGCATTTCGATCCAGTGGCCGAGCACCATGATGGTGACGAGCGTCGCGAGCTCCCACCAGAGATCGGAGCCTGGGAAACCGAAAGTGACGGCAAGGCTGAACACGAATGCGACACTGATCGCCAGCGAAATCAGCGTCATCATTCCCGGCAATCGGTCGCGAATTTCGTCCACCGCGCCTTTGATGAACACCCAGCCGCCGTACGCGAAGACGAGCGTTCCAAACATCGCGGGGATCCAGCGTGATGCAGTTGGGCCGCCGGGCGCCTCGTAGCCAAACCAGTGCTGAATCATCTCGGCCCAAATGACCGTTGGCACCGAGAGCAGGACTGTGCCCCAGAACTTCCGGCGAAACATCTCGACCGAGTGGCCGGTATGTTTGTCGTGGCTGCTGGTCGTATCGTGAGCGGCGTGCGTCTCGCGCGCCGCATGACCGGGAGGAGACGTTCGAGCGGCTTCGGCGTTCAGTTGCGCATCGCGTGCCTGTTCGTGATGCCCATGATCAGATTCAGGTAGATGCGCACTGGAATGAGGATCGATGGTCATCTTGCACCGTCCAGACGGCGTTTACGGCATTCTGTGATTCATCGGCGCCGCCATGTCGTGACCGCCCATCGGTTGGGACATGCGCATGTTCCACATTCGGCCCGTCGCACCGGCAGGCGGTCGCAGCCGGAAGAGCACGTGGAATGAGACTGGGTGTGCGGAGTACATCGGCTGAAGCGAATCAGGCACGCCGTAAAAGCTCACATCGGCGCCCACGCCGCCCTCGAATCCGCGCCAGTGCAGAATGTCGCGCACGCCGCCGACGGTGAACGCGAGGACGGTGTCTTTGATGTCGGCGAGAGGACTCTCGACGACGAGACCGGTCTGCAGCAGCGCGGTTTCGACCTGCACTGCTTCGAAGCGTCCGTACACCGTGTTCGTATCGAAATGGCGTGCACCTTCGAGGAAGAACGCATTCCGCGAGCCGTGCTCCGTATTGTTCCGGCCGAAACCCGCCGTGACCGACGAAATGCTTTCGTTGTCCTTCCGTGTCCATGAACCCGAGATCGTCGATCGGACGACATCGTGACCGGGCTCCAATTGTTCAGGAGTCTTGAGTCGGCCGCTCGACGCCTGAAACTCCCACTCGTCGGTCGGTTTGAACCACACGCGGCCTGAGAACGAATCGAGTCGTCCGAAGTCGAAGTCCCAGCGGTTCTCATCCGGCTCGCGGCCATTGAACAACGATCCTTCGACGACCCACGGCCCGTGATCCACCGCGGCTGTCACGACGCCAAACGCGATGTGGGTCGAGTCGAATGTGTGGTGGCTGAGGGGCGCCGTGGGATTGTCCGCGGCGGATGCGCGATGCATGAACGCCACCGGTCCCAGAGCGGGTTCACCCACGGGTGCGCCGGCCACGGTCAGTCCGGTCGATTCGTTCACGGGTATACGCCAGATGGCAGCGAGCTGCATGAACAGATCGTGGGGATGCTGACGATCGATGAGCGGCCGTCCATTCAAGGCTTCGCCAGCCTGGAACAACTCACGGTAACCTGATTTGCCGACCGTTCCTGGATCGAGGCTGAACATGCTGGTGAAGGTCAGACGGCCGCACGATGTGTCGCGGCTGGCCATGCCCATCCACCAGTTCGGCACGACGAACTCGTCGCCCCCGCGAGGGCCACCCTGGTGATTGAAATTGAGGAAGACAATCCCGTCCTGCATAAACGTCCAGCCGGTATTGGCCGGCATGTTCATATGCATCTGGTCGTGTGCCTGATCGTCTGAGAGCGAGGCGGACGGCCCATCGTTGGTTTGCGCGCCGGCGCTAGCGGAGAAAATGACGACAGTGAGGCAACACGACAAGCCTATCTGCGTCCGACAGCGGTACATCAAACGCTCCCGTCGATGAAGACACACACCTTCTCCAAGCGCATCAGTCGTGCGTTGGAGCCACCGTCACGTTCGGCGAGTGTCTAAATTCGAAGCGGAAGCGATCGCGCGTCGAGCGACGCTGGGGGACCTGATGCAGATTGGCTGGATACGTGCTGGCGAGATTCGAGGGCGCGATCGATCGTCAACGGGACAGCAACCGCGCTGATCAGCCCAAGCCGCCGACCACTCGAGTCGAGACCTTTGGCCGCTGTGGCCGCCATGCCGTAATGATCGTGCCCGCACGGAGCCGGCGCGTGACCGATGCGTGTTCCGGTGGATGCGGCGTGATGGCACGCGGGAGTGCTGGCCGCGACATCGCGATGCGCCTCGCACGACGCTGCGCATCGATCCAACATCGCCGGAACCGCAGCGACCGAAATCGCCAGCACGGCCGCAGTGACGACCCTCACGGCGCGCGTCATAAGTCGATTCTATCGGAAGTGTATGGCAAATCAGTCCGGTGTGATGAGCTTCGTCACTGAAGCAGGTCGACGGCTGCCATTCGGTTCGACCCAATCGCTGCTCGTGCCGTCCCCGTAACGCTGATGGACCTTCCAGGCGATCTCGGATCCGGAAGTGGGATTCTTCGCGACGACCGTGAACTCCTGCGATTGCGCCGGCTGAATGTCGATTCTCCAGATGATGGCGAGGACGCGGTCGCCGCTCTTCGTTTGCTCGACACCTGCCGCCGAACCATTCACCGTCACGATCGTGACGCCGTCAGGGATTTCGAATTCGACGGATGTGGTCGCGACTTTGCCTTCCGTCGGTACGCGCATAGTGTAGGTTTCGGTCGCCCCGACCTTGGATTCGCGAGGTCGGATGGTGACATGAGCCTGAGCGGCTGTTGCTGATAACAGCACCACGCCGATGGTCGTAATCACGCGGTTGATCATGGCTCTATTCCGTTGACAGATGCTACGGATAGCTCAAAGGTGTGGCGAGCCGCGCGACCGCAGTCCGCACCTGAGGACTGTCGCCGGCATCGGTCCACGCGAAGATCAACTCGTTTCCACGGTGGGTCAGGCGCGGATACCCGCTCGAGCGGCCGCTAGCGATTCCCGAGACGGCGACTGATGCGGATCGCGCGCCGCTCGGTTCGGCCCGTCGAATCCGGAATTCCGATCGCTGATTCGCGAATTCGATCCAGCTCACCGCCGCCGATCCATCGGCGAGCAACTCGACATCAACGCGCCCGACGGCGCCGACATCATCGATGCGAATGGGCTGGCCGAACGTCTCCCCGGCGTTGGTCGAGAACGCGGCGTACACGTGGCCCTCATCGCCGACGGCCGTGAACCAGGCGATCGCGACGGCGCGACCCTTGGCGCTCAACGCCGGCCCGTTCACCGGGCATGCGGCGATTCGCCAATGATCGTCGTGAATGGCTCGCGGTTCGGTCCACTTGCCCCCGACCAGACGGGACACATAGATGTCGCGAATCTCGTCGGACGTACGATTGCGGAACGCGACGATGGGACCGTCCGACGTGACGGCGGCGGCAGACGGGCAACATTCGCACACGCGATCGTCGATCGCCGTTTCGGACGCCTGGCTCCCGTCCGGACCGAACATCGCGCCTCTGAGACTCATGGTGCCCCCCATGTCGTCGCGCGTGCCTTCCTTCATCTGCCTTCCGTCGAGCCACACGACGCCCAGACCCTGGCCAGCCATCGGAAACAAGGATGCGAAGCCGTGTTCGGTTGGCGTGCCATCGTGATGAGGCGTAACCGATTCCGACCATGTGCGTCCGCGGTCCCTGGAAAACGCGATCCGTACGTCGTAGGCGTAGGTGCTGTTGGCGCTTTTCTGCAGCCAGTGGGCGGCCATCGATTCGTGCTGCATCGGGATGACGGACGGCACATCGGCCCAATTCACGAACCAGTTCGTCCCCGACGCAACCGTCCGGGCGTCGGTCCAACCTGCATCGGTACGCTCGGCAAACCGCAAGCTGGCATTGTCGCCGGCGCGCTCGATCCAGCTCAGCACAACGCGCTCGCCGACCGCCGATAACTGCGGTTGAGCGCTGTTCGGAGCGGCTGGAGATGTGAGCGGTACAACATCGAGCGACCAAGTCGGGGCCGAGCGCACCTGAGAGTTGGTCCGAGCTGTCCCGACAATCACCGACAAAGCGGTCAGCAGAACGCCAATGCGTCGTGTCACAAGGCCTCCACGGAGTCGGCAGGAATCATAACGCGAGAGCTGCTTGATGTACGGCGGACGTTTGTGGCGTCAGCGATCGGGAAATCCAACAACTGGTTGCGAATCGAATCGCGCGAGATAGGCGAGAGGCAGGCCGGTGCGTGAACGGAAGACAAAACCTGCCTTCTTCGCCCGTGTTCGCAGGCTGCGAAGCGACACGAAGTCGGGATCGACGCCGATTTCTCCGATCACAAGGCCCGCCGTTGGTTTGAGGACTCTGTGCAGTTCCCGCAGCGCGCCGTCGCCGTCGGGAATCTCGCCAAGCGTGCCGATCATGTACGCCGCGTCGAACGTCGCGTTTCGATACGGCAGATAGGCGGCGTTACCCTGTTGCGCGCGGACGTTGGTCAGACCACGCCTACGCGCGCGTCGACGGACTTCGTCGAGCATCTCGCGTTGGATGTCCAGGACATCCAGCGTGCCATCGGATCCGATGACGGCGGCCGTCGGCAGTGCGTGCGTCGCTATGCCGGGCCCGATCTCCACAATGTGTTCA
>JBKPDW010000181.1:0-2810 GCA_046728115.1 Acidobacteriota bacterium
GCCTCAACATCACGTTTTCAAGCAGGGACAATGCCCAACGGCGTTCGTAAAGAATTTCGGGAGTCGCTTGCTCCACTGAGACGAGCCAGCCTTCAGCCCCTGCCAGATCAATCGAGACAGGAACCTGCCCTCCGCCGCGCTTCAGTGTGTTCGCTCGATCCCATTCGTTGGCCAGGAAATGTTTCACGGCGGCCAGGAGGAAACACCGGAACCTACCGCGTTTGGGATCAGCGTCGAGCAAGTAATTCTTTTCGATCAGCAGCGCGAAGAATGCTTGCGTCAGATCCTGCGATTGCTCTGGGTCGTACCCACGGCCTCGGATGAATGCGTAGACCGGATGCCAATATTTTTGGCAGAGCGCGGCTAATGCCTCATGTGAATCAGGCGTAGGATCGCCGGAGGCACTGCGGATGAGAGTCCAGGACGTTGTGTGAAAACCGGACGCCGGCATGGCGCGTTACACCTGGAAGACGATAGGAAATCTTAGGGCCGTCTCGCGTTACGCATAACGTCCGTTCTCGTCCCTCGTCAGTCCTCCATCACGACAGCAGGGCTAAGGCCACCTGTCTGCCACCGATTATCGCCAAGTCGGCGGGAATACCAAAGGGAAATGACCGTCTGGGAAGAGGAACGACGCGACGCGCCGACACCCCTCAGCGGTCGGTTGACATCGCTTCCGCTTCAGCGATGATAATGCCGTGTGACATGAGTCGATGTCGCGGTGGTTTACACCGGGGAGGGAAGTCCCCGTGCGACTCTGGTTTCTCATCGTCCTTTTCGTCCTGCCGTCAGCTGCCGCCGGCCAGCAGGACATGGGCGCCATCACCGGCATCGTCACGGATGCCAGCGGCGCTCTGCTGCCCGGCGTCACGGTGACGGCGCGAGATCAAGACACCGGCGTTGCCGCCTCAACCACCACGAACGACACGGGGGTGTTCGTCATCACGCCGCTGAAGATCGGCACCTACACGGTCGAGGCGACGTTCGCGGGCTTCAAGAAATCGATCGAGCGAGATGTGGCCGTACACGCCGGCGGCCGCATACCCATCGACTTCAAGCTAAAGCTGGGCCTGGCGGAAGAGATTCAAGTCTTCTCTGAGACACCGCTCTTGAGGACGGAAAGCTCCGCGGTGACGCATGTCGTCAAAGACGCCGAGATGCGCGAGCTGCCCGTTGCCGGGCGAAACTTTCAGAGCCTGGCGACGCTCGCACCCGGCGTTCTGCCGGCGATCGGCCATCGCGACCGCGAGGGCGGCTTCAACGCGCATGGACAGTGGGCGACGCAGAACAACTTCATCGTGGACGGCATCGACAACAACTCGCAGATCCTCGGACTGCAGGATCGCAAGGCTCAAGTGCTGTTGCCCAGCCTCGACGCCGTACAGGAATTCCAGATCCAGACCAGCAATTACTCGGCCGAGTACGGCCGCAACGCTGGCGCGGTGATGAACGTGACGATCAAGTCGGGCGCGAATCAGGTTCGCGGCACGTTGTACGAGTTTCTCCGCAACGACATCTTCGACGCGCGCGATGCATTCGACTACGCGGACCTGGATGGAGACGGGAAAGCCGACCCCGACGCGCTGCGGCGCAATCAATACGGCGTCACGGTGGGCGGCCCCCTGCGCCGGGACCGGACGTTCTACTTCGGCAGCTTCGAGGGAACGCAGGTTCATACGACGTCGAGCAGCCTCGTCATCGTTCCGACGCTGCTCGAGCGAGAGGGGATCTTCAATCCGACGCGTGTCACAGTGCACGATCCAGTCACGGGACAGCCGTTCCCGAACAACGCGATTCCGCAAGAGCGCTGGGATCCCGTGGCCGCGCGCATGGTGCGTCTCTGGCCGCAGCCGAATTTTCAGGGTACAACGCGCGCCAACTACGTATCCTCGCCGCGAACGGTCCGCGACCGATATCAGTACGACTTCCGCGTCGATCACACCTTCTCGGCCGCCGATCGCGCATTCGTGCGTGTGAGCCGCATGATCGTTGCCAGCGTGGCCGACGGACCGCTGCCGGCGCCCGCCGTCGGCGGGCCGGACAACGATACGGCGCGCGACTCGAACGGAGCCTGGAGCCTCGCGAACTCGTACATGCACGTCTTCGGCAGAGCGTTGGTCAACGAAGCGCGCTTCGGGTACAGCCATCTCATCACCGACAAGCTGCCGCTCACCACCGGGTTCCCGAACGACGACTTCGGGCTCCGCGTCGTCGCGCCCGAGGCGGTCCAGGGGCTCGCACGCTTGAACTTCGCAGGTCCGATTGGCTACCAGTCGCTCGGCGAAGCGCCCTTCACTCCCAACCACAAGCTCTCGCGAACCGTGCAGGCTCTCGACAATCTGTCCGTTGTCGCGGGACGGCACAATCTGAAGGTGGGGGCAGACCTGAGGTGGATTGCGTCCGACACCGACGGCGCGCCGAACACGCGCGGTGTCTTCGAGTTCAACGGGCGCTTTACGCAATCGAGCTTCGGCGATTTCCTCCTTGGCTGGACCAGCGGTGTGCAGTTCGGCACGTTCCAGCGGGCCAACCTCCGGGAGCACGACTACATGTTTTACGTGCAGGACGACTGGAAGCTCTCTCCGGACCTGACCCTCAACGCGGGCCTGCGCTACGAGTTGAACAGTCCGATGTTCGACGTGCACGATCGCATGACGACGCTCGACGTGACGGCCTTCCCCGCAATCAATGTGCTCCACGCCAGTGGCGGTTCCTGGTCCGATCGGGCGCTCGTCGACACCGACACGAACAACTGGGCGCCGCGGCTCGGGCTCGCGTGGCACCTCCACGGGTTGTGGACGGTGTGGGGC
>JBKPDW010000182.1:0-8978 GCA_046728115.1 Acidobacteriota bacterium
TCGCTGCGTTCTCCTTCGGTGGCTCGTGGCTGCTGTACAAGCTGACGAACATAATCATTCCGTTGCGGGTGTCCAACGAGCAGGAGGAAATCGGCCTCGATCTCAGCCAGCACGGCGAAGTAATGCAGGACACCGTGGCGCCCGTGATCGAGGTCCTCGCGAAAACCGCTTAGTTGGAGCACATCGCGAAATCAACTCCCCACCACAGGGGCACCGAGGAACCCTCTGCTCTCGAGAAGATCCGGCCTGTCCTTCCTGTCCACCCGGTGTGTTTGCCGACGCCCTTGCCGCGGCCATGAATCCGAGTTGCGGCTGGTCTCGCCTCTCCTGCCGACTTGCTCAACGGTGGTCCATTGAAACCGATGGGTGAACCGGGAACTGATGAGGACGACTGAGCTGTGCCGAACATCGGACCGTTTATCACCCGATGGGAATGTCCGCCGAAGCTACAACTGTGTAAATCATCGCTCGAATTTGACACGCCAAAACCACATCGGATCGCCCGAGAAGTCATTACCTACGCGGCACTATGCCGTAGAAACGGCTGGCCCTCCGATTGCACACTTCCTTAAGGAAGTTAAAGCTCGGGAGTGGACCATGACGAACCAAGCAGTTGATACGGGCCTTTGCTTCCTGGAAAGCCGACGGCTGGAAGCGCCGCTCGAAGATCCCATGGATGTCTGGACGACAGGTGGGAAGCGAATCGGTACACTTGATGGTGTCGTCGTGGATCCGCGTGCTCATCGCGCGCGCTACCTCGTCGTTGACCGGGGCAGGCTCCTGCCAGATCGGCGTTTGATACCTCTGCCAGCTCATCTTGATTTGGTTCACCAGGCGCTCGAAGTCGACGACGTCGAACCAAGCGAATGCGAGAAATTCCACCCGGCGCGGTTCCGCCCGTTCATCGACGACGACATGAGTTCGACGTCGACATAGCCCTGTTTCATTTCAGCCTCGCGAGGAATTGGCGCGCGATCTCGCGTGTGTCGCGATGTTCTGTATCCGCAGCGTAGTTCATCGCGCGCATGTCGTCGGCTGAGATCCGGCCCGACAACCGCTCGAGCGCGGCCCGAACGCGCGGATACCGGAGCAATGTCTCGGCGCGAGCGACCGCGGCGGCGTCGTACGGCGGAAAGTATCGACGGTTGTCGTCGAGTTGAAACAGGTCGAGCCCTTTGATCAGTCCAGCCGTGGCATCGCCGGCAATCATATCCACCTGGCCAGCAGCGAGCGCCCGGTAGCTGAGCGTCAGATCCATAACGCGAGGAGGATCTGGAAACTTGAAACCGTATGTCCGCGCCAGCCCAGGGTAACCGTCCGGCCGCCCCACGAACTCGTAGCCGAATCCAGCCCGCCACCGCGGCGACTCGCGCGCAGCGTCGTCGATCGTCCGGAGATTGCGAGCGCGAGCCTCGTCGCGGCGCACGAGAATCGCGAACGTATTGTTGAAACCGAGCGGCGGCAGCAAGGTGCGGCCGGTCCGCGCGTAGAGGCCGCGCACCGTGTCGAACACTGCGCTCGAGTCGTTGCTGACGGGCTGATGAAAGACCGCCGTCAGTGCGGTGCCGGTGTATTCAACGTAGACATCGATGTCACCCGTGAGCAGCGCGCGATCGCAGATGATCGTCCCGCCCAGATTCAGCCTGCGATCGACCGTCATACCGGTTTCTCGTTCGATCGTCTGAGCCAGCAGTTCGCCGAGCACGAGCTGCTCGGTGAAGTTCTTCGAACCGACAACGATCGTTCCACGTGTCCGGCGTGCCGCAACGCCGCTCGACAAGAGGACGAGAAGCAGACCCGCAGCTGCCACCGACACGGTGGCGCGCCGTGTCACGGTCCGCTTCCGCGCAGACAACTGACGTTCGAACCAGAACAGCGATGCATCGACGACGATCGCGAGGCCCGCTGCGGGAATCGCGCCGGCGAGAATGACCGTCGTGTCCACCATCGACAGGCCGCGGTAGATGTACTCGCCCAATCCTCCTGCGCCGATCGCCGCCGCGATAGTCGCGGAGCCAACGCCGACCACTGCGGCGACGCGCACACCGGCAACGATCGACGGCATGGCGAGCGGCAGCTCCACCTGCCGGAGCAGTTCGCGCGGCGTCATCCCCATGGCGACGCCGGCCTCACGAATCGACGGGTCGATGCCACGCAATCCCGCGATCGTCGTTCGAACGATCGGCAGGACGCCGTAAAGGATGAGCACGACAAGCGCCGCACGCGCTCCGACGCCGCCGATGAGCGGAACCGGCAGCAGAAAGCCGAACATCGCAAGGCTCGGCACGGTCTGCACGATGCTCGCAAACGCCATCAGTGGCGAGGCGAGCCGTGGACGGCGCGCGGCAAAGATGCCGAGCGGCACGCCGATCACGGTCGCCGCCAAGGTCGCGGCCAGCACCAGAAGTACGTGCTGGCCGAGAAGCGCTGCGACTTCCGCACGGTGCGACGCCCAGAACGCAAAGAGCTGAGTCATTCCTGAAGGGCTCGCGCTCCTGGATGCATTTCAGACGCGTGAAAATCAGCCACGGGGCACCACTGGCACGGCGTCCAGCAGCCGACGTACGTATGGATCGTGCGAGGCCGCCACCGTGCCAGGAGCATCGCAGGCAATCAATCGCCCCGACTCGAGGACGCCGACACGATCGGCGAGCGCGAACGCCTCGCCCATGTCGTGCGACACGATGATGATCGTCTTGCGCAATCGGGCCTGGATGCGGCGGAACTCGGCGTGCAACTCGACCCTGGTCAATGGATCGAGTGCGCCAAAGGGCTCGTCCATCAACAGCACGGGCGGATCGACCGCGAGCGCTCGTGCCACGCCCACGCGCTGTCGCTGTCCGCCGGACAACTCGTCCGGCCAGCGGTCTGCAAACTGCCGGGCTTCCAGCCCAACCAGGTCGAGCAGTTCGTTGACACGCGCCGATGTTCGATCGGGCGCCCACTGCTCGAGTCGCGGCACGACGGCCACGTTGTCGCCGATGGTCATGTGTGGAAAAAGACCGACGTCCTGCAGAACATAGCCGACGCGTCGGCGGAGTCGAATGGGGTCCCATTCCCGCGTGTCGCGCGCTTCGACGAGGACGGCGCCGGAGTCGGGCACGAGCAGCCGATTGACGAGCTTGAGCAGGGTCGTTTTTCCCGCCCCGCTGCGACCCACGAGCGCAATGACCTCGCCAGGCTCGACCGCGAGAGTGAATCGATCGAGCACGGGGGGACGTCCAATCCGACGAAACGAGACCTCTTTGAACTCAATGGCGAGGGGCGGCATTGCTCTTGCGACGGTACCATCGAACCACCAGGTCGAGCCACAACAGAAGGAGGACGTTTATGGGCAACGATCCGAAATCGATCGGCGAGAAGCTGCGCGCCATTGACGAGCATGCCCAGAAACCAAGCGAGATACATGACAACGTCCCCGCCAACAAGGAGCCGGCTGAAGGCGCACGCAATACCGTGCTGGGCGGCGGCAAGCGCAACAATCGATCGCAGACGAGAAAGGCCAGCGGTCCGGGCGACCTATCCTCCGACCAGGAAACCGAAAACGCGGAATAGCCGATTCAGAACCGCAAGTAAAGAGACACGCCGATCGCCGGCGACACGCGACGCCGGTCGAAGACAGTCGGATCCGACCGCACGACGGCGCGCGCATCGACGCGCGCGCCGATCGACCTGACCCACCCACTGCCGCCGCCCAGCGCAATCTTCACTCCGCCACCCGCCCCGAACAGCCGCCCTGAGTTCACGAGGGACCGCCCCTCGTGGAGGTTTCTCGAGATGCCGGCTTCGGCTTCCACGAAGGGCGACAAGCGCTCGTGATCGCCGTTCGGCAGATACCAGAGGACGCCGCCGGTGATCGTGTACTGCTGGATACGTTCGGAAGCTGTCACCGGTGTCGCGCCTTCCGCGTCATTCGACAGAGCGACACGAAGCTGCGGCGTTCCGTAGCTGCCGGCCGCCATGACCTCGAAACTATTCGTCAGCTTCACACCGACGCGCGCTTCGAAACCGCCCGTCGCCGATAGCGTCGTTGACGAGCCGAAGAGTCGAAAATCTCCGCCCGTCGACGTCGTTTCGTTTGCATCGCCGCTCGCAACCTTCGCGTGACCTATCCACATGCCGCCGACCGCAACTTCAACGGCGCCCGCTCTCGGCGACTGCGCGGACGCGGATCCAGCTCCGGCAAGCCAGGTCAGCAGTACGCCTGCCGCAAGACGAATTCGCGTCACTTTGGTGCGACTTTCACTTCGATCGGCCCCGCCCCACCTCCGCGCGGTACGACGACGAGGCGATCGACGAATGCCACGCGGAAATCGAGATCCACGGTCTGCGCCGCGCCGAAGAAGCTGTCGATGTCTGCGTCGTCGAGCGGTTCGACACGGAGAACCCGCGGGCCGGGCGGCAACGCGCCAATCGAGAACTCGCCTTGCGCGCTGAGCGAGAAGTTGCCGACCATCTCGAGCGTTCGGGGGTCGAACGCCACGATGTGCGCGCCGAAGACCGGCTGGCCGTTTTTCGTCACGCGACCGGAAATCGTGCCCGACTCGGCGTCGAAGCCGCTGACGGGATAGAGGTCGGAGATTCCGGCGACATCGTCGGCCTTCAACGTGCGACCCGCGATGCTGCCGGCGGCAAACGCGATCGGAAACATGACCGTGTCGGAGGCAATCACGCGCCGACCGCCGCCATCACGCAACTCGGTCTCGCCGAGTGCGGAGTGTCCGAGGCCGCTCAGGTGGCCGATCTCGTGGAGCGCGATGCTCTCCAGATCGAATCGGTTAGGCTCACCGGCCGCTGCGACCGACCACGGAAACACCGCGTTGAAGAAGATGTCCGACTCGATCAACTCACCCGTCGTCGTATCGATCACAAAACTGGTGGACGCCAGGACGCGATCGAGTTCAGGCCTGTCCAGGAATCCCAGCGTCGACGAGCCATCGTCCTGTCCCGGCACGGCCGCGGTCAGACCGCCAAACCGGTAGGTCACGGACGCTGACGAGACGGCCTGCCACGTCTCGAATGCACGACTCACAGCTGCCTGAAAGTCGGTGTTGGTCACGCCGGGTACCGCCGCTCGATCGGAGATGAAATACTGGACGGGTAACCGGTTCCAGCGCGTGACGACCTGGCGACCGCCGACGCGCACGCCGAGCTTCAAGTAAGCGAACGCCGGCTTTGTCTGCGCGACCAGGAGCATCGCAATCACGAAGAGCGCAAACGATTTCTTCATGGCGTGATTCCCGCGAGCGCCCGCACGCGGCGTTCGAAATCGCCGACCGGCATCGCCCGGCGTCCTATGTCACCACGCACGATGCGAGTAGTCCCGTTCGCGGAGGGGAAGTTTGGAGGCGGCTTCACGACCCAGGCATCGCCCTCGCCCCGCACCACGCGAAAGACACCCTGACTGAACCCGAGCACATACGGCACGCTGGGCCCGCGAGCGCCCAGGAAAACGACGACGCGATCGTCTGTTGCGAATTCCGGGGCGCCGACGACGATGCTACGGAATCGCCCGAGCTCGCCGCCCGGAACGCGGAACTGCACCGTCGAGGCAAGCCGCCCCTTGATGTACTCCTCGACTTCGAGCGTCACGATGGTCTCGATGCTGCGATGGTCTTCGGCCCATCTCGCTTCAACGGCCATGACCCGACCGCGCGCAATCGCGACGGCGTCGTGCGCGAGCTCGCCGAGATCGGCCGCGGCCAGCACGGTCGCTCGCGCGGGCGTCGCCAGCGCGAGCGAAACACTCAAGAGCAAAGCCAGACGCATTAGGTGGCCTCCAAGGCGATCGAGATGTTGCTTCCTCACAAGAAAATTAGGTGCAACCTGCGTCAAAGTGCCGACTACCAACGGGCGACTGTTTTGCTATGCGGAGTATCGCCTCTGCGGCGCGACGGCTCGCGCCTGGACCCCCGAGGCGCTCGCGCACGCGCGCCAGTCCCTGGCGCACACGCCGCGCGACATTGGCGTCGGTCAGCATCCCGATGGCCTCGCGGGCCACGGCGTCGGGCGTGAACGCGTCCTGCACCAGTTCGGGCACAACAGGCTCCCCTGCGATCAAATTCACCATCCCGATCGTGCGGACCGTGACGAGCCGCCGGCCGAGCCGGTACGTCATCGGCGACAGCCGATACACGATCACCATCGGCGTGTCGTGAAGCGCAGCCTGCACTGTCGCGGTGCCGGATGCGGTCAGCGCCACATCTGCCGACGCGAGCACCGTATCAGTATCGCCTTCGACGACGACGACGGGGACGAAGGTCGCCGCGGGGACGGAGGTCGCGAACAGTCGGTCGTCGAGATGCGGCGCGCGCGCAACAACGAACTGCGCGTCGGGTACTGCTGCCCGTATGCGTGGAACCGCGGCCATCAGATCCGGCAGGATTCGCTCGACCTCGTTCGGGCGGCTGCCCGGCAGTATCGCGACGGTCGGCGCCGACGGCGTCAGACCATGTGCGCTGAGAAACCGATCGCGGGGCTTCGACGGCGTCGCGAGATCGACGAGCGGATGTCCGACGAATTCCACCGGCACGCCGCCCTTCTGATAGATCGCTTCCTCGAATGGAAAGATCACCAGCACGCGCTCGGCGATCCGTTTGATCGTCGTCAGCCGGCCGGGACGCCACGCCCAGATCTGCGGACCGATGTAGTAGACGATCGGAATCCCGAGACGTGCGACCATTCGGCCCAGCCGGAAATTGAAGTCTGGAAAATCGATCGTGATGAGCGCGTCGGGCCGCTCGGCCCTGGCTGCGTGCATCAACCGGCGGAGCGCCGCGATCAACCTTGGAATTTTCGTGAACGGTTCGGTCAGACCCGTGACGGCCAGATCGCGATAGTCGTCGAGCAGCTGTCCGCCGGCAGCCGCGAATTGCGGACCTCCAAGCCCCGACACCGTCACGCCCGCATCCAGCTCTCGCAGCGCGCGGGTCAACGCACCGGCATACAGATCGCCGGAGGCCTCGCCGCAGGAGAGCAGCAGGCGCGCGCTCAAGAAGTGGGACGCTTGAACAGCGAGGGATCGATTGGCGCGTTGACTTTCACGTCGCTCGATCGGCGTGCGACGGCCTGGGTACCGATCTGGCGCGTACCCTGGAACGGAATCTGAATCCCATCGACTTCCCGGTAGTCGGCGAAGGACTCCTCCACCAGCGGCCGCGAGGGCGCATCGTCCACGAACGTGAGCTTGTCGACCAGCGCCGACTGCGGGTTGATATAGAGGAGCACCGGATTCAGATCAGGCGCTGACAGCTCCAACACATGATCGAGGCGACCCCGGACATCTTTCACGTCGGGCAGCACCCTCGGCGTCAGCGCACCGCTTTTCGCGCCCAGTAACAGCGACACCACATCGCGGCGTAAGCTCGCGCGAACCTGCCGGACCACCGCGTCGGGCTGGCCGCGAACGCCGTGCTGATCTTTGACCCACACCGACGCGCCGTCGAACGCCTGGACGTTGATGCCGTTCTCCAATTTCGTCTCGATGCGGAGCCGATCGGGATACTGGATGTAGTTCGTGGTTTCGAAGCTCGTGGGTTCGGTGGGGTTCTGCACCGTGACATTCTGGGTGGCAATGATTGTCTTGAGACCCTTCAGTTTTTCCAGCCCACCCTTCGCATTAATCGCGCGATCGACGAGCGCCGCCGCCTTTGCACTGTCTTCCTGAGTCAACGTGGGCATCGGCCGGCTCGCGGTTGGAGCTTGCTGATAGGCAACGCCCACGCGTCCGGCGTTTCCTGACAGTACCGACCTTCCCTCTCTTCCAACCCCCACGGCCCCTGCTCCTGCAGGCGCACCGGCCGGCACCCGGGCCTGAGCGCGCTTCAAGTTCGCGGCAACCAGATCCAGATCGCCGAGCTCAACGGTCTCGAACGTCTCGAATCCCACCCGTCCGAGCTGCGGCGCGAATTCGCTGGCGTTGCCCACGAGCACCACCGACAGCCGGTCAGGCCGCAAGTAGTTGCGGGCCACCCGCTGAACGTCGTCCACCGTCACGGCGTTGACGCGCTCGCGGAACGTCTGCAGCTCCTCGAGCGGCAGGCCGTAGAACAACACCGTCACCACCTGCATCGCGATCGAGTCGGGCGTTTCGATGGTCAACGGAAAGCTGCCCGTCAGATAGGCTTTCGCGTTGTCGAGTTCGACGGTCCCGACGCGATCGCGCTGCAGGCGCCAGAACTCATCCACAATCAGCTTGAGCACCTCTCCGGTCGCGTCCGATCGCGTGTTCGTCTCCGCTTCGACGTCGCCGCTGTTCTTGAGCGCGTCCATATTGGCCTGCGCACCATACGTCAGCCCGCGCTCGGTGCGAAGCACCTGATGAAGCCGGTTGCTGCCTTCACCACCCAGAATGCGGATCGCCAGGTTGAGCGCCATGTAATCGGGATGGTTCCGGGGTATGCCGATGTGCCCGACGCGCACCTCCGTCTGCACGGCGTCGGGCTTGTTGACAACGACGACACGGCGGGTGGGCGCCGGAGGCTCGACGAACTTCTCCGTCGTCACATCGCGACGCTCCCAGTCGCCAAACACCTTGCGGGCTATCGTGAACGCTTCCTCGGCGGTGACATCGCCGACGATAGCGAGAATGGCGTTGTTCGGCGTGAAGTAGCGCTGGTGAAACGCCATCAGATCGGCGCGCGTGATGCTGCGAATGGTTTCAGGCGTGCCGGTGTCGGGCAGACCGTAAGGATGAAACCCGTAGACGAGCCTATCGAAGACCGAGTTCGCGACGTACTCGGGATCCTCGAGACTCACCTGTAGACCCGACAGCGTCTGCTGACGCTGCCGCTCGATTTCCGCCTGTGTGAACCCCGGGTGTCGCACCATGTCGGACAGCATGCGCATGCCGGTTTCGAAGCTGTCTTTCATCACGACCATGTGCGCGAAGGTCAGATCAGTACCTGCATTGGCACCCATGGCCCCGCCGATGGAGTCGATCGCGTCGTTCATCTGCTCGGCCGACATCGTGGTCGTGC
>JBKPDW010000183.1:0-6853 GCA_046728115.1 Acidobacteriota bacterium
AATCCATAGGCGACACTCCATGCCACGGCATCGCTTCCTCCAGCGAAACAGTGGCGAAAAGTGTTACCTATGTCTCCGGACAACTTTGTTACCTATGTCTCCGGACTGAGCCGTCAGAAGTCAGAAGTCAGAAGTCAGAAGGATCAGACGAGCGTCTTCCAGCCGCGTCGCGACAAATCGCGCGTGATCACGAACGCGCACAGCGCGGCAATGGCAAAGCACATCACGCTGATTCCCATCGATCCGAGCACCATCGAGCCGATCCCGAACAGCACGGCATAGATCAGGATCCAGCCCGCGATCCAATCGACAAACAGACCGCCGATCGGCTCGGGCGGCGGTCCACCGGCACGCTGCGCGATGCGATGCCACCCCGGGCCGCCCGGCCGAACGCGCTCGTAGAAGGCGATGAGATGGCGCTCTGATTCGGCCGGCGTCACGAACGTGACGATCAGCCAGCAGACCGTGGTCCAGGCAACCAGATAGAGGAGCGTGTATGGAAACACGATCGACGTGAACGATTTCAGGTAGAGGAACCCGAGCGCCGGCGCGACCATGGCTGTAATTTCAGACCATGCGTTCACGCGCCACCAGTACCAGCGGAGAATCAGCACGAGACCGATCCCCGCGCCGGATTCCAGCACGAACTCCCACGCCTGGCGAATGCTTTCGAGGTAGAAGGTCACGATCGCGGCCGCGATCATCGTGACGATCGTCGCGACCCGCGATACCCACACATAGTGTTGCTCGGTACCATCGGTCCGCACGAAGCGGCGGTAGAAATCGTTGACGATGTACGACGTGCCCCAATTGAGCTGCGTCGAAATCGTGGACATGTAAGCGGCGAAGAATGCGCCGAGCAGCACGCCGCGCCAGCCTACCGGCAGGTAATCGCGCATCACCATCACGTACCCGGCTTCCTTGTCCGCGATGTCTGGATAGAGCACCAGCGTCGCCAGGCCCACCACGATCCATGGCCAGGGCCGGAGGCAGTAGTGGGCGATCGTGAACCACAACGTCGCGAAGAACGAATGCCGCTCGTCGCGCGCCGACATCATCCGCTGTGCGATGTAGCCGCCGCCGCCGGGTTCCTGTCCCGGATACCAGCTGGCCCACCACTGGACCCCGATGAACGCGAAAAACGCGGCCACGGGCAGCGCGAGCGCTGGACCAGCCGCACCTGCATGCCCGCCGATTCGCGGGACGAACTCGAACGTCGAAGCCGGCAATTTGTCCCGCAGGCCGGCGACACCGCCGATTGCCGGCACTTGCACCGCGAACCACGCCAGTGCGATCGTCCCGCCCATCGCGAAGGCGAACTGAAAGAAGTCCGTCACGACCACGCCCCACAGCCCCGATAGCGCGGAGTAGAAGCCGGTGATTGCGAGGCTGGCGAGCACCGCGGTCAATCGATTCCAGCCCATTGTGACGGCGAGAATCTTGGCCATCGCCAGATTCACCCAGCCGATGATCACGAAATTGATGGGCAGGCCGAGATACAGGGCGCGAAATCCTCGCAGAATGGCGGCCGGACGTCCCGAGTAACGGAGCTCCGCGAACTCGACGTCGGTCATGATCCCCGCTCGACGCCACAAGCGGGCGAAGAAGAACACCGTCAGCATGCTGCCGAGCGCGGCATTCCACCAGATCCAGTTGCCGGCAATGCCGTTTCGCGCGACGAAGCCCGCAACCGCAAGCGGTGTGTCGGCCGCAAACGTCGTGGCGACCATCGACGTGCCTGCCAGCCACCACGGGAGATCGCGGCCCGACAGGAAGTATTCGCCGACGTTCGCGCCGGCTCGGCGCGAGTAGTACACGCCGATCGCGAGCGAGATGAGGAAGTAGGCAACGATGATCGCCCAGTCGAGGAACGAGAGGATCATCAGGATTTACACGTCCGCGAGCGCGTCGTGAAACGCGCGCCGCAACAAGCGCATGTCCTCGACCGTATCGCCGCCGCAGGCCCGGTTCGTCAGCAGCACGAAATAGCGATCGCGCATCGGATCGATCCAGAGCGACGTGCCGGTGAAGCCGACGTGGCCGAACGCGGCCGGCGACATCCGCATCCCGCACGACGAGGTGGGCAGCATCGTATCCCACCCCAGCGCGCGCGAGCTGCCGGGGACGCTGCTTCGCTGAAGGAACGTGGCCATCCGCTCCGGCGTGAACGGCTCCACCGAACTCTGGATGCCGCGCGCGGCGCGCAGGACGACGCGCGCGAATGCGCCGACGGACGTCGCCGTGCCAAAGAGTCCTGCGTGACCGGCAACGCCGCCTAGCGCGGCTGCGTATGCGTCGTGGACCTCGCCGATCAGCAGTCGTCCACGTCTCGGGTCGTCGTCGAGGGGAGTCGTCGGCGCACTACGATGCTTGTCTTCAGGCTCGAGGGTAAAGGTCAGGCCGATGGTGTCCGGTTCCAGCCGGGCCCGGACGCGATCGAACTGGTCGGCGAGAGATTCGCCGCCGCGATTGGCGATGACGAACCCCAGAAGGATGAATCCAAGGTCGCTGTAGATCGATTTCGTTCGAGGCGGATACTCCAACCGAATCGCGCAGATCTCATGTTCGAACTCCCGGCGAGTAGGCGGAGGAGGGTCGACGAGCCGCGCCGGCAGTCCCGATGCATGTTCGAGCAGATCGCGAACGGTTACAGCTTCGCGGTCGACCGACAGCCACTCGTCAATGATTCCCGACACCGGCTCGTCCAGCGACAAGCGCCGATCGGCAACGAGCTCCATCACGACCGTCGTCGTCGCGACGACTTTGGTCAGCGATGCCAGATCGAACGGGGTCTCGAGGCTGGCCGGAGCTGAATCCGGATCGAAGGTGAGCCTTCCCAGCGCATGTTGCCAGAGCGCGCCGGCGCTCGTGCCGACAGCCGCAACGGCCGCGGGGAAGATCCGCGCCTCGATCGCCCCGTGCAGCACCTCGATCGCACCTGTGAAAGCGGTCATGCTGGCCGCGGCCGTTGTGTAGCCAGCTGAACGGTCCACGCACACGCCACGGTGGTGGTTGCGCCGATGAAGACGTACCAGGTGAACGCCGTGGACGTCCAGCCCCAGACCAGCGTCATCACCGCAAGCCCCGCGATCATGCCTGCGAAGGTCGGACCTTCCTGGACGGACGGCACCAGCGTTCCGAGCAGAAACGCTCCGAGCACCGAACCGGAGGCGTACGAAAGGACCGCAAGTCCGGCGTCGAGAACCGACTGCTGCATCCATTGTGCAGCCACGGCCACGCCAATCTGCACGACACCCCAGACGACCGTCCACAGCCTCGATACGCGCATCAGCGTCGCCTGGTCGGCATCGGGGCGCACGTACTTCGCATAGAAATCGTTGACCGTCGTCGCTGCCATCGCATTGATCGACGGCGACAGGGCTGCGGCGACGATGGCCGCAACGATGAAGCCGGCGGCGCCGTGGCTCAGCGCGGTCACGATGAAGGTCGGCAGGAGCTCGTCGTTCCGCGCCAACACGCGAGGCAACGGCGCGTGCTGGTAATACGTGAAGAGCATCACGCCAATCACGAGGAAGAGCGCGAACTGGGCGAGCACGAGTACGCCGCTCAAGACGAGGCCGCGAGACGCTTCGCGCGGGGAGCGAGCCGCCAGCAGCCGTTGCACCAGGAACTGATCGGTGCCATGCGTCGAGAGCGTGAGCGCGACGCCGCCGATAATCCCGGCCCACACCGTGTACGGCCGCGACAGAATCAAACTAGCATCGAACACGCGGAACTTGCCGGCTCGCGCGCCGGTGCGCACGACCTCCGCCCAGCCCCCGGGTATGCGCGCGAGAAGCGACGCGAAGACGACCGCCGCGCCGGCGACGTACACGAACAGCTGAACGACATCGGTCCAAATCACCGCGGACGCACCGCCACGGACCGTGTACACAATCATCGCGACGCCCAGGATCACCACGGCCCACGTGACCGGCAGCTGCGTGACGACGGAGACGACGAGCGCAGTGGCGAAGAGCCGGATGCCGTCGGCCAGCGAACGCGTGACGAGAAAGATGGAGGCCGACAGGTTCTTCACGCGCGGACCGAACCGGCGCTGAAGCAGCTCGTACGACGTGTACAGCTCGCCGCGGAAGTATGCGGGGATGAACAGCAGGCTGATCAACACCCGGCCGATCACATAGCCGAATGCCAGCTGCAGGAAGGTCATGTCGCCGCCGTAGGCCATTGCCGGGACGCTGATGAAGGTGAGCGTGCTCGTCTCGGTGGCGACGATCGTGAAACAGATCGCCCACCAGGGCACCGACCGTCCGGTCAGGAAATAGTCGCGAGTGGTCTTCTGAAAGCGCGCGAAGTAGGAACCGAACGCGGTGATCGCCAGCAGGTAGCCGCCGATCACGACATAGTCGATCCAGGTGAGGACCACGAGCCGTGGGGGAGAGTAGCATAGAATTCGCGGCCTTCCATGCATGTGCTCGGTATCGACGCGGGCGGTACGAAGACGCTGTGTCTTCTCGCGGACGCGAGCGCCGCGGTGGTCGCCGAAACGCGCGGCCCCGGCGCGAACCTGCACGTCGCCGGACAAGCCGGCGTCGAGACGACGCTGCGGGACGTGTTCAAGCGATCCATCGGCGATCGCGGAATCGAGCCCGACGCGATCTGCATCGGAATGGCCGGCGTCGATCGGGTCGACGAAGCGCGGACGATTGAAGCGATCGTGCACAACGTCGTCCCCGGCGCCCGCGTGCTGGTCGTCAACGACGCGTTGATCGCGCTCGTGGCCGGTGCACACGACGCGCCCGGCATCGTCATCATCGCGGGCACGGGATCGATCGTGTACGGGCGGAATGCGGCCGGCGAAGCCGCCCGTGCAGGCGGCTGGGGACACATGGTCGGCGACGAGGGCAGCGGCTACTGGATCGGGCGCGAAGCCGTATCTGCCGTCATGCGCGCCGCCGACGGACGCGGACCGGCGACACGGCTGACGGCCGAAATCCTGGCCCATTTCGAGGTTGCCGATGTGTCGCGCCTGCCACGGATCGTGTACGACCGCGACGAGCCCCGCGTGAACGTAGCGGCGCTTGGACCGATCGTGCAGCATGTGGCCGCAAGCGGCGACGCGGTGGCGCTCCGGATTCTCGAGCGCGCCGTCGAGGAACTGAGCGGCGCGGCGCGGTCCGTGACATCGCGCCTCGAGATGCGCGGCGACGCATTTGCGTTTTATCTGGCCGGAGGCGCGTTCAACGTCGTGCCGTGGCTCGTGCACGAACTCGAACGCCGGCTGATCGAGGTCGCACCACGGTGCGAGGTGCATCTCCTCTCGGACGAACCTGCGGTGGGTGCCGTGTGGCTTGCGCTGGCGGAGGCACGCGGCGCGGCGCGGATTCCGCGCTACAAGAAATGGCTTGATGGCTGATGGTTGAGCTGCGGGTGTTCGCCACGGCCGATGGCCTGGCCCGCGCGCTCGCGCGTGACGTGGGAAGGGCACTTGGCGCAGATGATTCGCTCGTCCTGGGGTTGCCGGCGGGACGGACACCCATTCCAATGTATCGGGAGCTCGTGCGCCTGCACAAACGAGGCGGCGCCGACTTCAGCCGCGCGACGATCTTTGGCCTCGACGAGTTCCTCGGAATTGCGCCGCGGGATCCACGCAGCTTTCAGTCGTTCGTGCGGCGACACCTGCTCGATCACGTCAACGTGAAGCCACGACGCGCGCATTTCCTCAATGGCACCGCTGCCGATCCCGCAGCAGAGTGCACACAGTACGAGCGTGCCATCGAGCGGGCCGGCGGCATCGACCTGCTGATTCTCGGGCTGGGGAGAAATGGTCACATCGGGTTCAACGAACCTGCGAAGTCGTTGGTTGGGGACACGCATCGCGTGACGCTGACAAAGGCGACCCGCCAGGCGAATGCAGCGCCGTTCGACGGCAGAGCCTCGGCGGTGCCGGCGCGCGCGCTCTCGATGGGCGTCGCAACGATCATGCGCGCGCGAAGGATTGTCCTGGTGGCGACCGGTTCGGGAAAGGCGCGCTCGGTCGGGCAGATGCTGAGCCCGGCGGTGACGCCGCAGTTCCCGGCGTCGTTGTTACAGCTCCATTCGAATGCCGCGGTATGGATGGATCGAGCTGCAGCCGCGCGGGTCACTCATGACTAACGCCCCGCGCTCAACAACTCCCTCAATCGGCCTTCGACGTCTTCGCCGATGGCATCACGGACGAGATCGTGCGAGCGACGCAGCTGCGCCATCGCCTGCGCGTGGTTCAAGCCGGATTTCTGCATGACGATCGCCGCCTTGACGTTCCAATGGGCGCGGCGGAGCAAAGCGTCAGCCTCGTCGTAATCCAGGCCCGTCACGATCGTGACGATGCGCCGCGCGCGATCCTTCAGCTTCTCCGAGCCCATCTGCACGTCGACCATCAGGTTGCCGTACGTCTTGCCGATGCGAACCATCGCTGCGGTCGTGAGCATGTTGAGCACGATTTTGGTGGCCGTTCCCGCTTTCAGGCGCGTCGATCCCGCGATGACCTCCGGCCCGACGGCTGGCGCGATCGTCAGATCGACGAACGTCTGCAGTTCGGTGCGCGGATCGCACGTGACGAAAATGATCTTCGATCCGGCGCGCCGCGCACGCGTGAGCGCTCCTCGCACGAAGGGCGTCATGCCGCTGGCCGACACGCCAATGACGACGTCCCGCTTGCCTGGTCGCAGCCGGTTGATCGAACGGGCGCCCTCTTCGTAGTTGTCCTCCACGCCTTCGCGCGCCTTCAGGACGGCGTTCTTGCCGCCGGCCATGATCGCCAGCACGACATCCGGGTTGGTCCCGAACGTCGGTGGCATTTCGGCCGACTCGAGGATGCCGAGGCGGCCGCTCGTGCCGGCGCCGACGAAGA
>JBKPDW010000184.1:0-6165 GCA_046728115.1 Acidobacteriota bacterium
GTAGAGAGCTGCGTATAAAGAGCAGGGGGGAGGGGTTAGGGATTGGGGATTCGGGGTTTGAGATTGGGGGTTAGAGATTGGGGACTGGAGGCTGGGTATCGGGGATTGGGGGGTAGAGCGTGGGGATTGGGAGGTAGACAAGGGTCCAGGGGCCAGGGGCTGTGGACCATGGATTAGAAAAGAAGACTCGTGATCAGGCACAGTACGTTGCGACCGTGCTCAACGCGACGCTCGCCTCCTCGTTGTTTCGCGTACGGGCACGCACAACGCGCGCGTGAATATTCAAGCCGTCAAACAACCGATCGCGAAATCGAATCCCCGATCCCCCATCCCTGATCCCTCCCTCTTCCCTGACCCCTCCTTCTCTAATCCCGAATCCCGAATCCCCAACCTCCAATCTCCAATCCCTAATCCCTGTTCTTATGGACAATCCGGCAGTGCTGCGCGCCATCGCCTCCGATCCCACCAGCACGCACGTCGTCTGGCCGCCTTCGATGATGCGCTGCAGCCGCAGCCAGGTCGTAAACGGCAGCCGTCGCACCGCGTCCGTCGGCGCCTCGGCGACATCGAAGAGGACGAGTCCGAAGTTGCCGGCTTGCAGGATGAGCGCAAGCGCGCGCAAGGCTTGTTCGAGCGCGCGCTGGTTCAAATCGCGACACAGACCCGGATTCGCCACGACATGGCCGCGCACCCACAGCAGGCGTTCGAGATCCACGCCGGCCGCCGATGTCGACTCGACGTCGAGCATGTCGAGCGCGTCCACGAGCGCGACGATTTCGCCGCGCGCCGTGGCCGACGCCAACATCTGGAGCATCAGGCTCGTCCGGCCCGAAGATCGCGGTCCGACAAGCTCTGAAAGCTGTCCACGCGGCAACCCGCCGCCGACGAGTGCGTCTAAGGAAGCAATGCCCGTCGATGCGGTCACGTCCGGACCGGTTTCGGGACGGAATGGCAGAGCCGTAGTCAGCGTGCGATCGAGCTGACGAGTGCGGAGCAGCGATTCGAGGTCGGCGCGTGCAAGGGCCATAGTTTCGCCTTATCTTCGCTTTTCTGGCGAACTATACCGCACGCCCGGGCGCGAATCAAGGTAAGATACGCGACACGACTCTGGCGGCCCTAAAGGCCTGCCCTACTTCTGTTTAGCTCTCATCCGTCAATCGCCACTTGGCCGAACCTATCCCTGCGTCACCGGCTCCAGCCGCCACTGCAACCGACGCCGTCACTGCGGCGGCGGCGGCCCCCTCGCTGGGGGCCCGGACGATGCGCCGCATGCTGGCGGCCTTCACGTATCGCGATTTTCGCGTCCAGTGGTTCGGCGCCTGTACCTCGAGCATCGGCACCTGGATGCAGATCGTGGCGCAGAACTGGCTCGTCGTCTCGCTGACCAACTCGGCGTTCTTCCTCGGCCTCGACGCGTTCCTCCAGCAACTGCCGATCATCCTGTTCTCGCTGATCGGCGGCGTGTTCGCCGATCGCTACGACCGCCGGCGCACACTCCTCGCATCGCAATATCTCCAGATGTCCACGTCGGCGGTACTGGCCGTGCTGATGTTCTTCCAGGTCGTCCAGATCTGGCACATCCTGCTGCTGTCGTTCATCACGGGCGTGGCGCAGTCGTTCGGCGGGCCCGCGTATCAGTCGCTGATACCCTCGCTCGTCGACAAAAAGGATCTGCCGAACGCCGTGGCGCTGAACTCGATCCAGTTCAACGTGGCGCGCGTGCTGGGCCCGCTGCTGTTCGCCGCGACGCTGGCCGCGTTCCGCAACTACGGCTACGCCGAGCCACAGGCGATGAACGCCTGCTTCCTGCTGAACTCGCTGTCGTTCCTCGTCGTGATCAATACCCTGATGATGCTGCGCGTGAAGCACATTCCGCCGGTGGGCACGATGCGGGTCCGCCAGGAGCTCACGGGCGGTCTCACGTACGTACGTCACCACGGCAGCCTGGTCGCGCTCATCGTGCTCGCGGCCACGACGACGTTTCTGGGTTTTGCGGTGCTGACGTTCCTGCCGATCTTCGCCAAAACGATCTTTCATGAGGGCGCCGACACGTTCAGCCACCTGATGGCGTTTTCCGGCGCCGGTTCGATCGTCGGGGCGCTCATCGTGGCGTGGCTCGGCAAATTCAAGCGGATGGGGCTGACGGCGCTGCTGGTACAGGCCGTCTATGGCCTCCTCATCATCGGCTTCGCCTCGTCGCGGCTGCTGTGGCTGAGCGACTTCCTGCTGTTCTGCACCGGCGCAGCGCTGATGGTGGTCTTCTCCACGGTCACGTCGCTCGTGCAGCTCATTGCGCCCAACGAGATGCGCGGGCGCGTGATGAGCATTTACATGCTGGCGTTTCGCGGCGGCATGCCGCTCGGCAGCCTGGTGAGCGGCTATCTGGCGACATACATCGGCGCACCAACCGTGATCGGCATCAACGGCGGACTGCTCGTCGTCGTCGCGGTCTATTTCTTGACGAGAAGTCATGGTGTCAGGGAGGCATGACATGCAAAGCGCCACAAGACTCTTTTCGTGTTTCGTGCTTCTGGCAGCTCTGGGTGCAGCCGCTGCATCTGCGACGTTGCTGGCTCAGGCGCGGCCGCAGCCGGGCGTGCGACTGCCGCTCTCGCAGGTCGAAGCGCAGATGTTCCACGTCAGCGCCGGCAAGCGGCTCAAGCCAGCGACGTGGCCGAACGGCGCGCGCGTGGCGGTGGGGCTCAGCTTCGACGTGGACAACGCCACCGCCAGTCTCGCGACCGGGGATTTGATTTCCGAATCGATTTCGCGCGGCGAATACGGCGCCATCGACGGCGTCCCGCGCATTCTGCGTCTGCTGGACAAGTATCAGCTGCCGGCGTCGTTCTTCATTCCAGCCGTCAGCCATTTGCTGCACCCGCAGATGATCCCGACGATCCTCGCGAGCGGGCGTCATGAGATCGGCGTGCATGGCTGGATCCACGAGCATCTGCCGTCGGTCAACGACGCGACGGCCGAACAGGACATGCTGACGCGCGCGATCGATACGCTCACGAAGGCGATCGGCAAGCGGCCGGTGGGCTATCGCGCCCCGTCATGGCAGTTCAGCCAGTACACGATGAAACAGATCAAGGACGCGGGTTTCCTGTACGACAGCAGCCTGATGGCGAGCGATGATGCGTACGAGATCCTCCTGGACAAACAGCCGACCGGCGTCGTCGAACTGCCGATCGAGCGCATCGTGGACGACTTTCCGTACTTTGGCGCCGCGGCCAACGGAGGAATGCCGAATCCGGATGCGGTGCTGTCCGTCTTTCAGTCAGAATTCGATGTTGCGTACGAGGAAGGCGGACTCTACATCCTGACGATGCATCCGCACATCACCGGTCATCGCTCGCGGATTGCGGGACTCGAAAAACTGATCCTGCACATGAAGTCGAAACCCGGTGTGTGGTTTGCGACGCACGAGCAGATTGCCCGGTATGTGAAGGGGAATGGGCGGACGTAGCGCTCACGCGGATCAGGGGCTAGGGGTTGGGGATTGATTGAAGAGCCTCCGACAGCACGCGTCCTTTTGGATCGCCTTTGTAGTCCAGTCCGAGCAACCGCCCAATCGTCGGGGCAAGGTCGTTGACGCGCACCCGCCTGTCGTACTTGCCGGCTTTGATGCCGCTCCCCATCAGAATCAGCGGCACGTGCGCGTCGTAGTCGTAGGGCGTGCCGTGCTGGATGCCGGTGGCGCCCCAGAACATGTAGTTCGGTTTCACGAGCACGTGGATGTCGCCGCTACGAACGGCGTAATACCCTTCGGCCACCGCTTGCAGCAGCGTATCGTGCGATGCTTCGGCAGTCGCGATGTCGTCGACGGTGTACGCGCGGGCGATCCCGGGCTGCGCCTCGATCGCCGCGACGACCGCGCGATCGAGCGATGAGCGCGACACGCCCTGGGCGGCTGCTCCGTTGTAATTCAGGTAGAGCTCAGGCGGTTCGAAAGCGGCGACAATCGGACCGGTGATACGCAGCGCGCCGGCTGCCGCTTGATCGATGGCGGCTCGAAACGCCTGAGCGTCGAGCCGTCCGGCGTCGAGCCCTCGCTCTTTCTGCTTTTCCGGCAGGAACGGAGCCCCGTGATCCGCGGTGAGCGCGACCGCGAAGTTTCCCAGACCTGCCCGCGCCTCGATCGCACGCAGCACATCACCGACTTGACGATCGGCGGCAAGGATTGTCGTGTCGAATTCCGGCGTTTCAGGTCCGAATTCGTGGCCGGCGTAGTCGAGCGCCGAGAAGCTGAGGGCGACGAGATCCGGGTCGTCGTCGGTACCCACGCCGCTCTCTTCGAACAGCGCCTTCGCGAAGTCTCGAAGGATGTCGTTGGCAGGCGCTGTTGCGCGGAAAGCGACTCGATAGCGTTCGTCCGGAGCCGCGTCCGCGCCCAGCTTGTGCGTCAGCCACGTCGTCCCGAAGAACGGAGCCGTGAGATCGGTATGTGCGAAGCGACTCGCCCAGGCAGGGTATGCCTGTGTGTAGTAGTCACTGGTCACCATGTGTCCGGTCGCCTCATCGAGCCAGAATGCGGCATCCGCATGGTAGCCGCCGTTGAGCACGGCGGTGTACCGCTTCCACGATGCCGCGAGAACGATCGAACGCGGCCGCTGCGCCTTGAGCGCATCTCCCACCGTGTGCACCTGCATCTGCTCGGGCGACGCCCCGTCTCTCGTGCTCTCGAGAATCTTGTGATCCGGCGACACGCCGGCCGTCATCGGCATGCCCGTCCGCCGGTCGTACCAGCGATCGGCGACGATGCCAGTGCCCGACGGAGACCAGCCGGACAGCATCAGCGCGTGCGCCTGGGCGGTCTTGTTGCTCGCATACGGATACCGCGCCTGCGTGAACACTGCACCCCGATCCCACATCGTCTTGAAACCATCGGTGAATCGATCGGCGTACCGCTGGAAGTAGTCCGCTCGCATCTGGTCCACGACGATGAGGACCACGACGCGAGGAACGGGTGTTGGAGTCGGCTGCGCGCGTGAAGCTGAAAGAGCGGCGCCAAGGCCCGCGACGACGAGCGCGAGATGGATACGTGAACGGATCATCGCGTCACATCTTTCTGAGGATACAATAGCCAGATTGCCCATGCCGATTGTCGAACTGATGACGAGTTCGGGGCTCGGATCGCTGCTGGGGATGCGCCACGCGCTCGAACCCGATCACCTGGCCGCGGTCACAACGCTGCTCACGGGCGAACGCAATCGCTTCAAGGCCGCGTGGCTCGGCGCGTGCTGGGGCGTCGGCCACACCGTCTCGCTGCTGGCGGTCGGCGCCGCGCTGGTGCTGTTGCGCGCTGAAATGCCCGCACGCGCCTCGGTCCTCTTCGAGCTTGGTGTGGCCATCATGCTCGTCGGGCTTGGTATGCGTGCAATCTACATCGCGTCGCGAGAGGGGCCCGCGGGTCCCGTGCACGAGCATCACCACGGCCACCTGGTGCACGTGCATTCCGGTTCGTCGGCGCACGTCCACATCGGTACCTGGACGCTCGCGCGGCGGCCGTTGCTCATCGGCGCCGCGCACGGTCTTGCGGGCAGCGGCGCGCTGACCGCGCTCGTGCTCTCGACCCTGCCGACAACAGCGGCGCGGCTGACCTACATCGTGCTGTTCGGAATGGGTTCGACCCTGGGTATGTCCGCGCTGTCGGGTGTCCTTGGCTGGCCGCTCGCGCAGATCGGCCGGTCGCGCACCCTCGCGCGCGCGATCTCGCTGGTCGTCGGTTTGTTTTCGACCGGACTGGGCCTTTATTACGGCTGGAACGCCCTGACGATGTAGCGCCTGAAAGGCTCGCGCTACTTCACCGCGACACTCCATTTGATCGGAATGTTCTCCGGCGGGAAGCAAACCTTGTCGTCGCACGCCTGGATTTGAACCGTCCCCGCAACATTCACCGTATCGCCCGCCTTCACGGACTTCTCGAGCGTCACATCCTGCGTCAGCCGGAACGGCTTCTGAAAGACAGAGACCTTCTCATTGGCGAACATCATCGTGTCCGCCTTCGGATAGGTCAGTTTTCCAGCCTTCACCGTCGCCGCCGGTTCGAGCTTCACGCTGACGGGGATGTAGTCCGCGGAACCCGGAGCGTACACATGGATGCCGGGTTTGGGAGTGATGTCTACGAACAACGACACCTTGGCGCCGGGCGCCCCGGATGCA
>JBKPDW010000185.1:0-3643 GCA_046728115.1 Acidobacteriota bacterium
GACCGCGTTGGGCACTTGATTGCCATCCGGCCGCACGCGGGTGTGGGAGACGATCTGGTATCGGCGTTGGCCGCGGCGAGAGTGTATGTGAGCGTGCGCGGCAACGCGATTCGCGTCGCACCGCATATCTTCAACACCGAAAACGACATTGATCGTCTACTGACTGTACTTCGTGATCATGCCTGAGTAAACCAGTTTAACGAAAGATAGACGACCATGATCCCCCCACAGGCGGTCAAGCGGGCGGCGGTCGCGTGCATGGACTGCTTCGGTGTCTCCCCACGCGACCGCGTCCTAATCGTGAGCAACCCGCCACAGCACCGCATCGCGAAGGCGCTGCTCGACGCTGCGCGCGGACGCGCCGATGTAGTCCATCACATGGAGTATCCAACCCTCGGCCGCCACGGCGAGGAGCCGCCGGACGCCATCGCGGACGCCTTGCGAGAAGCGACGGTGGCTCTGGCGCCAACGGTCTATTCGATCAGTCACACGCGAGCACGAGTCCAGGCGACCGCGCGAGGGGCCCGTATCGCCGGTATGTCGTCTCTCACCGAGGCCGCGTTCGCTTCGGCTCTGCCGATTGACTACGCGTCGCTGGAGCAGTCGACCTCGGTTGTTGCCCGCGCACTGACCGCCGCCACGACCTGCCGCATCACCTCAACCGCTGGGACCGACCTCACCGTGCAGGTCGGCGGGCGCGTGGCATACGAGGACAATGGAAACCTTCGTGCGCCGGGTTCATTTGGCAATCTGCCAGCCGGCGAGGCGTACATCGCTCCAATCGAAACCGAGGGCGAAGGGACAATCGTGGTGGACGGGTCGCTCGCCGGCTACGGACTTCTGCGCCACCCGCTCCGCCTCCTCCTGCGCGGCGGGCGGATTGTCGACGCCTCAGGCGAGGCAGCCGACTGGCTGCTCAGAACGCTTGCCGCGGGACCCTCTGACACCGGGCGCACGATAGCCGAACTCGGAATCGGGGTGAATCCGGGCGCACACGTCACCGGAGCGAACATTCTCGACGAAAAGGCGCGCGGGACAGCGCACGTCGCGTTCGGCACGAACGTCTCCTTCGGAGGTGCGAACGACGCCGGGGTACACGTCGACGCCGTTCTGCTCAAACCGACGATGCATCTCGACGGAGTCCCCTTCATCCAAGATGGCGAGGCTCGCTTTGATACCTGACCACGCTGACTGACGCCCGTGCCTCGCCCGCAAGCGTTTACTACCGTCAAGGACATCCCGCTGATCGGTGGGAGCCTCTGTCTCGATTTCGTCAACACAACGGGTGCCCGCGCCAGCGCTGTTCCGCGAGAGCGATTGACTTGCTATGGCGATCTGCTCACATGGGGCCAACGCGCCGGCATTATCGATGTCAACACTGCCAGGCGCCTTCGACGAGAGGCGGCAACTCGTGAGAGAGAAGCTGCGAATGCCCTCAGACAGGCTCACAACGTCCGCGAGGATATGTACGACCTGCTGTCGGCGTTCGTCGATGGGCGCCGGCCGAAGACCGGGCCTGTGGCGCGTGTCACAGCACAATGGCGAGCTGCGCGTCGGAACCAGGAACTGGTTCTAGACCAGGGTGGCTTCAAGGTCCGCACGGTCAAGAAGGACATGGACCTCGCCGGTCTAATCTCGCCGATCGTCGCAGCCGCAGTCGACCTGTTGACGTCTGACCGACTCGCGCAGATGAAGCGTTGCTCCGAATGCGACTGGCTCTTTCTGGATACCAGCAAGAACAAAACGAGGCGATGGTGCAAGTCCACGTGCGGTAACCGGGCGCGCTCTCGCGAACGATACGACCGTCAGCGTCCGTCTCGGCCGGTCATCCATCATGGCCCACGCGGATGAGTTCGTCTCGCGCCGGGCGTTTACCGATGTTGAGAAGGGAAAGCCGTGACCGAAACCCTCATTCGACAGCGCATCGATGAATGGGCGAACGCAATTCGCGCGAAGGACGTCGAGGGCGTCTTGTCCCTCTATGCGCCCAACAATGTTTCATTCGATCTCGATCCGCCCCTGCAATACGCCGGGGCGGGCAACAAACGGCGAGCCTGGCAAGATTTCTTCGCAGCACGCTCTGCCCCATCGCGTACGAGATCGGCGAACTGAACGTCATATCGGCTGGCGCGTTGGCCTTCGTTCATAGCCTCAACCACGTGAGCAGCTCGTTCGCGAGCGGTCGCACCAGCGACCGGTGGTGCGTTGGACCGCCTGTCTCCGGCGAATCGATGGCGTCTGCGTGGTCGTGCATGATCCCGTGTCAGTCCCAGCCGACCTCCAGCATGGCAAAGCTGTTCTGACTCTCGCACCTTGAGTCCAGACCCCTGCTGCAGAGAGGACGACCGCGTTCTCCGTAATCGATAGCCGAGAGTGCCGCCAAGATCCCGGGACGGTACGCCTGCGAACCCGAGGACCAGCGCCGGCCGCAGCCACGCGGAAATTCGGAATTGAGGTCGCCCGCGCGGCATGTATCGCGATCAGTGAGGCCCATAAAAGGCCGGTCGTCGCCGAGAGCCGCTCGAAGAGACCCGCAACGTCAACGAAGCCAGGTCGCTGGAGAAATCCCGTGCTCGCAAGCACGAAAAGGGCAATCATGCCAATCCCCGAAAGAAGCGAGTAGACGGCCCAACCGTGTTGGCCGATCGCGAAGAAGCGAACAGCGAGAACCCAACAGGAATATTCAGTTTGTGTGGGATCAGGTGGCCACACCTGTCGAAATGGAGTCGGAACTCGTAACGCGAGAACTCCCTTGCTTCCCATGCGCGGACGTCGTGGTCGACGGCAAGTTCGGGAATCAGCGCCCGCCGTCGCGGTGGTTCTCCGTTACGCTCTGGCGGCGATGCCCCAGCAGCAGTGAGACCACGATTTGGGAAATGGGCTGAGGTAGGCGTGGTCGACGCGCTTGATTTGGAAGCCCGCTGCTGCCAGGAGGGACGGAATATCGCGCGTCAAGAACAGTCCTGCGAACACGCGATGATGGATCGGCTCCCACAGTTGCTGCCACGCTCGGACGTGAACGTCCGGCGCGACCGTGTTCTCGAGGAACAGCAGCGTACCGCCAGGCCTTAGCACGCGTGCGAGGCCGGCGAGGGCCTCCTGGATTGGTCCGATCGTGCACAGCGTAAACGTGCTGACAACAGCATCGACGCTGGCGCTTCCGAGAGGGATCTCCTCGCCGGGCAACGACACGAAGTCAACATGGAGATGCGTCCGGCGACGTTGCTCCTCAGCGCGGCGACGCATGCCCTTGTTCGGTTCGAGCGCATACAGTTTGACCACCCTCGAGGGGTCGTAGTACGGGAAATTCACACCGGACCCCACGCCGATTTCCAGAACCGTGCCCTGCGCGTGCGCAACCAGTTCTTGACGCAGTGCCTGGATCGGCGGCGGATTCCCGAGTCGCGCGACCAACCACGGATAGACAGCGTCCTTATAAAAGCTCATGTCGATGAACCGCAATGCTCGGCTGAGCGATTCGACCGGTCTGCTGCGCGCGCGCTCGCCGGCGCTGGTCGGCCAAATTCTGGTAACGATGGGGCCACAGGGGCGCAAAATACTCGGAGAACAGGTTGGCCGCGCGTCTACGAGGCAACCGCATATCTCGAAGGAGATCGTCAAGATAGTGCGCCAGGTAGGGTCC
>JBKPDW010000186.1:0-7224 GCA_046728115.1 Acidobacteriota bacterium
GGTCATGGGCACAGGCGCAACACGCGACTACGATGTCGGCCCCAAGAATCATTGGCGGCGAACCATCTGGAACGAGATCCTTCGACGCACTGCCGGACAGGAGAAACAGAAGCTGATTCTGTACTTGGCCGGTCCCCAAGACCTTGATCGGAAAGTTGCGCTTCAGAAAGGTGTGCCAGATCAGAATCTCGTCGCGATTGACGTAGTTATGGAAAACGTCCTGCGCGTGCGCGAAGAGGGCCGTCCCGCGCTCAAGGGGGACATGATCGACCTTCTCTGGTCATGGCCAGAAGATTGGCCCGTCTGCGCCGTTCTGATGGACCTTTGCTCTGGCATCGAATGAGGCAACGGCGGCGCGTACGACGCGTTCGAAACCAAGCCGTTACGAAATGCGGCCATCATGGTCAATTTCATGAGAGGACGCGACCGCTGGTCGAACGAAATGCGCGAGAACCTCGAACGTGCTGGTTTGCTCAAGCCGCTCTGGCGCACAACGCTTGCCGAAGGCGAGCCGGAACTGGTGGTTGAGGACACGACGAACAGAGCTTTTCAATTCCTGATGTTTCACGCCTGGGATCTGTTTTGTGTGATAGAGACTGGCGAAGCGCGCGTTCCCGGTCCGCGAGGAACTCGTGGAGAGATGCTTCTTCCCGACGACGAGCAGACCGCCAAGGAGTTCAACGCGGAGATCGGGTTGATTCTCGGCATGATGAAGCCGAGGTTTTTTTCCTATCGATCGGGTCAGCTCGTCTTCGACTCCGCCGTCTTTCAGTCGCATGCTCGAGGGTTGGATCGGGCACCCGCCCATCTCCAGGAAGTCAAGAAGAAGGCTGAGATGGCGATCGCTCAGAACATCGAGAAGATGCGCTCCCCAGAGCTGGCTAGGGCGATCGCTCCCACGCTGGCCGTCAGAACTCGTCGCCTTCGCAGGCGATGACTGGATTTAGCCCAGCTGCGCTTACGCCGCCCCGCTCCACAGCTGCAAGTACCGCTGGTTGCACGCCCGCGATTTGAACCCGCGACCGTTTGTTGCTCTGAGATCGCGAACCCTTTGGGCGCGAGTGCTGGCTTGGTCGCGATAACGCACGGGTCCGCGCTCGATCAGCTCGAAACCGAATGTCAGGCGATGGGAAAGTGGCGTGAGCCTGATTGCGCACGCCGAACGCGTCGCACGTTCACGAGTGGAAGACGCGAAAGGGAAGCCTGGAAGGGGATCGGCCTGAAAAGTGGTCATTCTGGTTGCCGCCACAGTTACCAAGACGGAACGGGATCGCGTGAATTCCTCGGGAAAGTTCACGAGAGCGCTCGGTTCGGGACCGAGGGGTCGGAGGTTCAAATCCTCTCGCCCCGACCAAAAATCCCCCAAAATATTAGAGAATCCATTCGGTCGTGGTCGGTCGTGACCGGCCGCGATCGGTAGGTTTTGGGGTCAAACCTGTATGCTGTTTGTATGCTGACGGCGCGCGGCAATCAGCGCTAAGTCAAGAACGAGCAGATCGTAGCGAGGCCGGCGTCGCACGCCGGCCTTTTTCGCGTACGAGGACAGCATCTCCCGAGGTCTCGGCGCCCGGCTCCCATCAGGCGGTGATTCAGCGCTTCAGGACTTAGGAGGCTCGCTTTCAGGCTATCCTGCTCGCAACCCACACGCCGCGGTTTTTGGGGCTTTCAGATTTCGTGGTGCATTTGGGAATCCGCTGCGGGTCCGAGTTGGGCTCCGCCTGCGGGTCCGTCGTTTAACCACCCCGGTCGAAACCATCTCGACGCTGCCGTGTGAATCAGGGAACGGTCCTGCGAGGGACGAGCAGCAGCGGAGGCTGACCCTTGACTCTGTGCTCAGCGAAAGATCTGCACAAGAAGATCGACGCATTTCACAGCCGCCTCGTTGCAGATCCGCATCACCGTTATCGGTCTTGGGAGCATTGCTACATCTTCTTCAGTTCACGGACGCGTGAAGCGCTCCTTGGAGACAAAAAGGCAGCGGCCCTGCAACTTGGGTTCTATCTAGCCAGCCTGGGGGATGTATCGAGGTTCTAGCTTCCTGCTTCGACGCACGTTCACAGCTCACGAAGAAGTCGTCGAACGGCTGGCATCGCCTGATTTCGCACCACTGTGGCACGACGAGACTGGCACAAGCGTGTCAAATCCTGCGCTCGTGAAGCTAATTCTGTCGGCAGTCGCCGCAGTCAAGGAAGCATACGTGCCGTTCGGGAAAGCAACGGATACGCTCGCAACAAAAGTTCTACTCGGCACTGTGGCATGCCTGCCCGCGTGCGACAGGTTCTTCAAGGATGGCTTCAAGGCACGAGGCTACTCGTACTCGAAAGTCAATCGACAGTTCGTAGAGCGGATGCTCGCGTTTTGCTCCGACTGCCGCGACACCCTGCGGACGGAGCAGACAAGAATCCAAGACGGCAGCGGACTGCACTATCCGCTGATGAAGTTGGCGGATATGTACTTCTGGGAGATCGGGTACGAGATGGACGCACGGAAGCCCAGGCGTGACCCGGATTTGTCACCGGACGACTAGAGGTCGAGGCGGTCACACCTGGAAGAAAGTTCTAGACCGTCCCGTTCAGGTATCCAGTCGAGGGTTAGCCCTTCAGCGCAGAGATGACGGCTTGTCTTCGAAGATCGTCTTGCAGCGCCTTTGCTCGTTCGATAAGGAACGCAACGCGGTCATCGTCCGTCACAGTCGCAAGGTCCGAGAGCTTTTGTTTGCGCGCTTGCTCGGTCGCCGGAATCAATCCGAGAGCGGCCCTCAGGATGTGCCGCACCAGGCCCTCAAAGTTCCACCTCAGATTTGGGAATAGCCGCACCTTGGACTGGTCGCTTCGTGGAGGCCGGGAAGGGCCGCGACCTGGGGCATCGCGCCCTCAGGCCGTCACGTCGAGTCGAGTACGCTGCCGACAGCGGTGGCCGCTCAGACATGGACTCTCAGCGTTCCAGCTATAACATCGAGTCGTGCCCTTCGGCGCATGGCTCCGCGAACGTCTCGGCATACCCACGCGTGCCGAGCTGTCCGGTATCACACTCGCGCTCAATGACGCGCTCGAAGTACCGGCGTCGCGCGACTTGGCACTGCTAATTCGTGCGTGTGGCGTGATGCCAGCCGGTTCCGTCCTGTACCTTGAAGGCGGCACGCACCCGGCTGACGTGCGCCAGTTCCTCGATGCCCACCAGGTTTCGCAGCCGACGAAGCTCGCTCCTCACACGATCTGGCCCCGGCCGGTCGTGCATCATATCTCGATCACCAGCGAGACGATCGAGTACGTGGCACGAGTAGCGGAGACGGTTGCAGGCCCCGAGTTGTGCATCCATCTTTGCGTCTATGCTGGCGATCGTGTGCTCGTGTCTGCACCCGACGCGCCCGGCGATCCTGTGCTGATCAACCGCCATCTGCCTGACGAGATCATCACAGCGTTCGCGGAGTCGCTTGGCTTCTCGCGGGACAAAGTGACGGCAATGCACTGACCAGTGCATCATCATTGTGGAGTGGTTGGCAGCAATTCGACTGAGCGTCGGCAGGCCGTCGCGTCGGTCAGCGGCGAGTGCGTAGTGGCTCAGTTCGCGTCGCGCGGGACCTGACGCGCAAACAGCCACGCCACCGCCCAACCGACCATCATTCCCAGGCAGGCGCAGATCGCTGAAACGTCGGTCGTGATCCACCGGGCGACGAGATTGCTGACGGCTACGCCTGACGACATCCCGCCGATGGTCCCGATCACCATGATCTCGCCGCGCGTGCGACTCGGGCCGACCAGCGCCCGAAAGAGCGCCCCCACGATGATCAAGACGGTGACAATGCCCGCTCGCGCGATCAACCTGACACCTGCGCTACTGATGTCCATTTCGGCCGATGAGTGTACGTGGCCGAGACCCACCGCAGCGATTTAGGAGCGATGGCTGCAGCCCACTCTCACCGTCGCACGGGCCAACTCGACACATTCGACAATGCGTCCTGCCGGATCGGTTGATTCGCGGACAACGCGGCGGAACATCGTTTGCCACGATCCCTGTCACGCTTAAAAGTCAGGCAACCAAGAACAACTCTGATATCCAGCCCACTCCGTATGGCACCTACCGCTGTTCGGGTCACAAAACAAACTGTCGCAAGACTTGACCACGCCGACCAGCGTGTCCAACACACCGCAGTCGCATACCCGCCCGACATAGAGCGGTAATTGCGGAACGACGGTGCGCCTTGTACGACTTCCGTCATCGCCATCGCCGGCAGCGTTGTACTCTGTTGTTGCTAGATGGAGCGAGTTCTCGGCGGTAAATGCAGGCAAGCTCATGGTCCCCACTCCTTCCTTCTCGGTTAAGGCCGCTCTCAACACCGTCCTCGATCATCCGTCGTCGTCGTTCTGTCGTTCCACCAGGCGAATCTGTCGGCGCCGCAGTTCCGTCAGCGCCCGATCGCCGTCGCCTTCTAGTACCTGCCGTCGCGCAGTCGAGAACATCGTTCCACGGGATCGGCAACGGCTGGCGAATCCATCGGCGCTTCATCAGTCTCGCATACCGCCGCTGATCAGGGGGCGGCGGCTGGCAGGACGGGCTACGGCCTCACGGCCGCGCCGCTCACGCGGCTTGACGCCCTCCAGTACCTGGGTTCATTCGACGCGCAAATGCGGACGGCGGTATGCGGCACGTCGGCGTCAGGTTCAAGACACTGGCAGGCGCATTATGCGTCCGAACAACGACCAGGCTGCGGGGACGCTGCCGAAGCCGTACCAGTCCCGTCTTCATCCGCAGGCGATCACGACAGGATTTGAGTCAGATCACGCTCAAGTCCGGTTGCAGCCACGTGCAACATCGTGAACGCACCTGCGTCGGTCGCACTCACTTCCTGGACACGTGTTCTTCCGCGTGCGATCGTACTTGTTCCGGATCTTCGGTTTGAACCCCAGGATCTCGTGAGTAGCGATGCTCAAGTCGCAGAGGCAATGATCGTCTCTGGAACCGACACAGGCGGGTTTCTTCAACATCCTCCTACTGGGAAACCGTTCCGGTTCTTCATGATGACGGTTTACATCCTGAAGGATCGTCAGATTGTCTATGCGCGGCGCGCGTACGACTTGACGGGCTTTCTACTTCAGCTGGCGACGGATTCTGCGATCCCCACGAACGCGAGTCAGCTCTATGGAGAACTCTCATTCTACGCTTGGCGAATTAGAGAGGGCAGGTCACCTCAGCCTCGGACCCCTGCCGAGGGGAATGCAGACCTTGGCTCAGGAAGCGTTCGTAAATCTGGTCCGGAGCGACTGCAATCCGTCAATGGAGTATCTCGGTTCCACCACAATGGGTGCAGGACTGCAAATGGTTGTCATCCCTTGGTCAAGGCATTAATCGGCGCTGGTCACGGGAAGGAAATCGGCGCCGATCGCCAAGCTTCGCCCGTTTCCAGTTGAAATTGCAGTAATCGTGAACATGGTGACCAGCTGCTGGGCGTCGGGCCAGTCGGGAACTGGGATGATCGCACGAACGGCCGTATCAGGTACAGGCTTGTCAGCCGACGAATCTAGGCCCAACTCCAGCGAGCTATTCGCACCCCAGCCATACACTAAGCCTGCCTCAGCAAGTAGGGCCAGACTGTGCTGCGAGCCGGCCGCAATCGATTTGACATGCGTCGTTTTTAAATCCCACGGTATCGGCGCCGGTGCGGTGCCGCCCCACGCCACCCGGACCGCCGCAAGTCTGTTGCCCCCCACTGAGCCGTCGCCGACTTGACCGTGGGTGTTCCGACCCCAAGCGTACACCTGGCCGGTCGTGTGGAGGGCCAAGCTATGCGCACCGCCCGCGCTGATCGCCTTGAAGCCATCGAATATCGAGCCCACCAAGCCCGGTAGCATCCACAAGGGTTGCACGGGCACTGGACTGGAAGTGGTCGTGTTGTTGCCGAGCTGGCCATCGTCATTCGCACCCCAAGCCCAGACGGTTCCATCAGCCCGCAGCGCCAAGCTATGTGCATCGCCCGCAGCGATCGCGACCACGTTGTCGAGGTTGTGCACCAGCACTGGCAAGTGGCGCTCGATGTTGGTGCCGTCCCCCAGTTGGCCTCTGTCATTCGCTCCCCAGGCCCAGACTTTTCCCTTAATTGATAGTGCAAGGCTATGCGACGCTCCCGCGGCGATTGCGGTTACGGTGAATGAGCCCTGACCCGGCGCTGGCTCGATTTGCCTCGGTGTAGCCCGCGAGATGGTCTGATTGTCCCCTAACTGGCCATTGAGATTCCTGCCCCAAGCCCACACGGTTCCAGCGTAAGTGACCGCCAAGCAATGCGCGTTTCCGCTGGCGATCGCGACGACGTCTCGAAGGCCACCTTCGACCGGAGCCGGAACATCTGGGTCACCGCCGCGGCCCAGCTGCCCATCTGTGTTGTCGCCCCAGGTCCACACCCAGCCGCCCAGTAGGCTGTTTCCGCGAACGAGCAATGCCTGACCGTGTGCAGCACCTATCGCGATAGCTTTGACGGCGGGCGGGCCACTCGGAAAGGACACCGCGAGAGCCGGGCCGATGAATCCCCATTGCCAGGGCGAGCGTCCCTTGCATAAGAGCAAGGTATGTTGTGCTCCCGCTGAAATTGCTACAACGCCCCCAGCTGTGTCGGGGATCTTTACGGCGCCCGGGGCGCAGATTTTGACGTTCATGCCATTGCCCAACTGGCCCAGCTCGTTGTCGCCCCAGACTTGGGCTCTGCAGTCGCTCAGCAAGGCGACATTATGAGAGTGACCAGCCGCAATGGCGATGACTCCCCGGAGCGGACGCTTCTTATCACCTGGACCGGGCACCAACACTTCTGCGAAGGAGGGGCGATAGGTTTGGGGATAGGTGTCACTCCCGAGCTCGTAATTGCCATTCACTCCCGAGGCTAGTACGGTGCCGCCAGGTAGCAATACCAGGGAGTGGTACTCTCCTCCAGCAACCGCGATGGCAGATGATGCCACCTGCTTCGGAATCAACCGGTCAGTCGTGGTGTCGTCTCCGAGCTGTCCATACCCATTGGCACCCCAAGCCCAGACCGTCCCATCCGCTAGGATCGCGAGGCTGTGACCAAGGCCCGCCGCAATCACCATCACATTCTGGAGGTCCTTCGTAAAAATTGGCCTAGAACTGTTGCCGGAGGTACCATCTCCGAGTCCGCCGTAGTCATTACGCCCCCACGCCATGATTCGGCCATTAGATCGCAGCGCCAGACTATGGTAGCCCCCTGCCGCGATCGCGATT
>JBKPDW010000187.1:0-5370 GCA_046728115.1 Acidobacteriota bacterium
GCGGTGATTGTCCGCTGGGTGCCCGCACCTGCGCTGTAGTTCCGGATCAGAATCTCACCGGTCGTCACGAAAAAGTTGCCGTCGCGAAGCGACTTCAGGATCGGGCTGTAATCGTCGTTCGGGCCGGGCGTCTTGTCGATCTTCAGGTAATTGACCGGGAAGTTGGCGTAGAGGTCGTCCTCGGGTCCTTTCTTGTAGGTGTCGATGTCGGCAATGACATACTTCGGCCTGATGCCGAGGTTCGCGTACATCGTGTTCATCGTGTCGATCGCATCGAAGCAGCGGTAGTCGCACATCCGCGCTTCAGAGTTGTCCTGCCCCATGCCTGGCTTGAAGGCGACGCCGAGATACCGATCGTTGCGTGCGTACGGCTTGTCGAAGATCAGGTCCGGATAGCCGGTGGTGTTCTTCGTCCGCGGGTGCGCGTGATACCAGTAGGCCCCCTCGGCATCCATCATCGCCTGCACGTCGGCGGCGCTGCCCGTGTGATACACCTTGCCGTAGCCAGGCACGTCCTCGACGAACGGCTGCCCTTCCTTCCGCACCTTCGTCCAGTAGACGTCCTTCGGCCAGATGATGTTGTAGTGGCCGCCGAAGAACGCGCTCGGCTCTTCCCATGGCACGACGAGGAAATCGGTGTCCGACGCGTGCCGCGATGCTTCGAAGTAATCCTTCTGATCGGCGAGGCGCAGCGCCCCCGAGTCGCTGGCGTGCAGCTCGAAATGGAAGTCGCTCAGGCCGATGACGTTCAACCCGAGCGACTTCATCGCCGCCAGATCCTGGAACGCCGTGTCGAACGATCCGGAGAGGCGCTGCCGCCCGGTGAAGTCGAGGTGGAAGTGATTGACGAACGTCTTGAACCCGGGAACAGGTTTGAACGCATCGCCGTGCGTGAAGGCGAGCACGGCCTGCCGCGCGGGTTCTCCGGCGTCCGGGCTTGGGTAGAAATAGACGCCCATCTTCTGCACGGTTCCTGGCGGCGCGTTGTAGAGAGCGAAATTCTGAACGTATCGGGGCTCCTCTTCACGCTCTGGCATCCCGACGCCGATGCCGAACCTGCTTTCGGCGTCCTTGCGATACCAGACGTAGCCGAGGTTAGTATCCTTCTCCCGCGTGAAGAAGAAGGTATGCGGCGGAGGGAATGCGGCGAGTGCGCCGTTCCTCGCCTCGGCGACGATGAGTCGATTCTGTGCCTTCACGCGTGCGAGCGTCGGGTTGACGACGCCGCCAAACTGGTGATCCTGCAGATGGCCGCCGGTGTCGCGCCATGTGACGCGCGGCGTGAGATCGGTCGACAAGCCCTTCAGACCGGCATCGTACTTGTACGCGACCCACTCTTCGTGCGTAGTCGCCGCCGCATCCATCCGGATCAGGTTCGTGCCTCTGTACACCGTGAACTGAAGGTCGCCTGAGAAGATCCCCATCGAGAGTCCCGGAAACGTCACCATCAAGCTCGCGCCATCGGTTTTCACAGCGCACGACGTGGTCTGGAACGACGAGTCGGCACGCCGAATTTCCGACGGCGTCCGCGGGGTGCCCAACGTGCGGTTCGGGACGAGCGGATCGCGAGCCGGACCCTGACCGCGGCCGCCTCGCCCGCCGCCGGAGGCCGGGTCAGCCTGCGATCGCTGCCACGCGGCTTCGTCCTTCATCTCCTGCGAACCGGGCATCACCAGCGGCGCGTCCCAGAACGCGTACCAGCGGTGCTTGTTGATCACCTCCTCGCTCAGCTCGATGCCGGCCGCGCGCAGCGGGTTCGCCTGATCGTCGGCCATGCGGCGCACGCCGCTGACCACGTGATATTCCGGCGTGAGGTTCCTGCCGAGCGTGGTCCATTGACCGCCCGTCTTTCTCACGGCCAGTTCCCGAACGATTGGCTGCCCGCTCTCGATGGCGTACCGCGCGCGCAGCTCGGCGCCGTTCTGTCCGGTCCACGACACGAGCAGCGAGCCCTGCTCGCTTGTCGCCGTCAGACCCTGTGCTGCCTTGTATTGCGAGAGGTTGCAGCTCATCGCGTCGGCGACCACGACAGGTGCGGCCGACAGGCTCGTATTCGTCGAGGACAGCACGAATGCCGCCGCCATCGCCGCGGCCGCCAGCCCCGCGAGGAGGAATGATTTCTTCAGGCTCATTGAATGCCTCCACACAGTTTTCCGCACGTCGGAGATCAGAAAGGAACGTCAAAACCGGAACCGTGCACCGAAGCGCGCGATCCGGGCCGGGATCACTCCGGTCACGAACCCGAACGACGGACCCGACTGGAAATTCGCGCCGGTCGGCGTGGCCGCGTTCAGCACGTTGAACACATCGACGTTAATCTCGAACCGGCGGCCTCCCCCGATCGAGAAGTCCTTGCTGCCACGAAGGTTCAGGATGTTCTGCGCCGAGAGCCTCTGGCTTCCGTACGGTTCGAGCCGAATGGTGGTGTTGCCGTTCTGCGCGATCGGCGGGCCGCCGTCCGGATCCACCTGGCGGAAGATGTACGTTCGCTGTCCCAGCAGGCCGTTCTTGCTCTGCAGGAATCCCGATACGCTCACGTCGCCCGGCAGCCGATACGTGCCGCTGACGTTGCCGGCCCACGTCCACGTGTTGTCCAGCGGGAAGAATTTGTCGTTGGGGCTGACGAAGACCGACGAGATCCAGCGCTGGTTCTTGACGGTGAAGTACGAAACCTGGCCCGTCCATCGCGAAGAGAAGCGCTTGGTCATCGTGAACTCGATGGCGTGATACCGATCGGTATTCGGCGCATTGACGACCTGGGAGTTCACGAAGGCGGCGCCGCGGTACGCCGCCGTGTAATCGAACAGCGTCACGCTGCCCGCGTCGTCCGCGGTGCCGAGCACACCGTCCGGACCTGGATCGCGGCGCGTGATCGGAATGCTCCACGCGCTGAAGGGCCGGAGCGTGTTGATCGTGACGAGCGCGTTCGTCGAATTGACGATGGAACCGGAGACAGCCTTGTCGACGTACATCACGCGGAGGGCGAGATTGGCCGCCATCTCGCGCTCGAAGCTAGCAGTCGTTTCCCAAATGTCCGTCGACTGCAGGTTCGGATTCAGAATCCGGTTGCTCGCGGCGGTGATGCTCCTGAAATCGGTGCTGTCGAGATCGAGGTTCACCTCGCCGGGCTCGTAGAGCTTATCGCCGTTCAGATCGTGCCAGTTGAACACGGCATAAGCCGTCGCGTTCCGGTTGAACGCGTCGCCGTAGGTGTCGCCGAGCATGTAGTTGTACAGACCGAACGTCGCCTTCACGACCGACTTGCCGCCGACCTCCCACGCGACCCCGGCGCGCGGCACCGCGCGCGTCAGCTTCTGCACCTCGATCTGCGGGAAGTTGCCGGCCGGAAAGACCGTCGGCCAGTCGCGCGCGCCGCCAAACGACTGCGCGGGCAGGAACGCGTGCTGCCGCTCCCACCGGATGCCGAGATTGACCGTGACCCGAGTCGACGGCCGCCAGCTGTCCTTCACGTACCAGGCGTACGTGTTGTCGTGGTCCGCGGGAACCACCGGCGTGTCGTAGATCCGGATTTGCGAAGGCGTATTCGGGACACCGCCGATCGTATCCGTGTACAGGATGCAGTTGCAGGCGAGGTTGTTCAAATACCCGTCCGAGGACTTGTCGAAATAGAGGCTGATGCCTGTCTTGAGCTCGTGCTTGCCGAGGAGCGAACGATCCGGAAAGAAGCTGATGCTGTCCTCGGTCTGCAGCCGATCGCGCGTTTTGTTCTGATGCAGCGGCGCCGAACCGGTGTTCAGCGTCGTCGCAAGATCCTGTCGCGGCGGCGCGTCCGCACGCGCGTACGAGCGGGCCGCGTCGTAATCGGTCACGTACCCGCTATAGCCGCCCACGGCGTTCACGAGCAGTCGCGGGCTGATCATGCTCTGCAGCTCGAGCTTCTGAATCGCGGTCGGATTGACGTAGTCTCTCGTCGATTCGAGCGGCGTAAAACGATCGGCGTTGTTCTGTGGCTGTTTCTTGGTGCCGCGTTGCCAGGCGTAAATCAGTCGATTGTTCTTCGACAGCTGATAGGAGAACTTCATCGAGAACTGCTCGAGCGACGTCTCGAAGAGGCCGAGCGGATCGTCCGCCGTCAGGTACTTGCCATCCGGACCGGGGCCGGACGCGAAGCCGACCAGGCCTTCCTTCTTCGCCTGGCGGCCGTACGCCCCGTAAAACCACAGCTTGTCTCGCACGACCCGGCCACCGAGATCGGCGGAGACATCGTAGAAGTTCTTCAGCGGCTGCGTGGCGGTCAGCCCCTGCGCCCGGAGCGCGTCGTCAAGGTTGTCGGCCTGGAGTGTCGGCGATTCGAACGACGCCTGATAGGTGCCGTGAAACTCGTTGCCGCCCGACTTCATGATGGCGACCATCGACATGCCCGGAACCGACACTTCGGCGTCGTTGCCCGACGTCTTGATCTGGACCTCTTCGAGCGTGCTGTCGTTGAAGTAGATCGCCGTGTTCTGATCCGCGCCCATGGTGATGTTCATGCCCTCGACCTGGAGCTTCGGCTGGGCGAGCACGCCATAACTGAACAAGTTCTGCCGCTGCGCCATCGTGCTGCCACCCACGTCGGCCACCGCTTGCGTGACGCCAGGCGCCATCGCGAACACGTTCTGCAGGTCGCGCCCGCGCGGAATCGAATCGAGAACTTCTTTCGTGAACGCGACGCTGGCCGCCGTGCTCGTAACGTCGACGACCGGGCTTTGTCCGCTGACGGTCACCGACTCCTCCAGCGCGCCGACTTTCATCGTGAGATCGACCCGCGCGGTGAAGCCGACGGTCAGCCGCAGGTCCTCGTGAACCGTCGCCGAGAACCCCTGAAGTTCGGCTCTGAGGCGATACGAGCCCGCAGGGAGGTCGACGAACCGGTACTTCCCCGATGAATCGGAGACTTGCACCAGCTGCCCCACCTGCAGCTGTGGGCTGGATATCGTCACGGTGACGCCCGGCAGAACGCCGCTGGACTCGTCTTTGACGGTACCCTCGATTGTTCCCGACGATACGCTTTGAGCGAATGCCGCGTCGACCGACGCCATCGCCATCACGACGATGGCGCCGACAAAGCACGCCTGCCATGCCCGGGTGGGTTTACCGGCCTTTGAGATCGTGGTCATCATCACACTCCTGTTCACGATGCTCGTTACGCTCGAGAAAAGGACCCGCCGCGTGCCATCAAAACCGGCACGGCGACGACGAAACAGACGAGACCCAGACACTCCGGGAAGGTACGAACCTTTTGCCGCACGACTATATCGCGGAAGTCGACACCTTCATGGCTCAGCTAACGATGGTTGATTCGATGCGATCCCCGTGGTGAGCCGCCGATTCGATGTCGTATCCGTGCGCGTCCAGCACCTTCAGCAC
>JBKPDW010000188.1:0-22008 GCA_046728115.1 Acidobacteriota bacterium
CTCGTCCGGTACTTCCTCCGGCAGAAAGTGCCCCGCCGGCAGCGCCTTTCCGCGGACGTCAGTCGCGTGCTCGCGCCAGATCTTCATCACGTCGTACAGGCGTCCAACCGTCCCCTGACTTCCCCACAAGACCAGCAGCGGGCAGGTCACTTTCCGGTCTTTCGTTTCGTCCGCATGCGTGAGATCGATCGTGGCGCCGGCACGGTAGTCCTCGCACGTCGCGTGAATCGTCGCCGGATCCTTGAAGCAGCGCACGTACTCCGCGACCGCTTCCGGCGCCATGGCGCCCGTCCCGCCGGTGCGGCGCAGGAAGCGCGATCGCAGGTAGAACTCGGCGTTGTTGCCGAGGAGCGTTTCGGGAAATGGCGCGGGTTGGATGAGAAAGAACCAGTGAAAGTACTGCTCCGCAAACTCGCGCGTGACCATCGAATAGGGGAGCGGCACGATGTCGAGCACTGCCGCCTTTGTGACGACGTCGGGGTGCTCGACAGCGAGGCGCCACGTGACCCGCGCGCCGCGATCGTGGCCAGCGACAGCGAACCGGTTGAAGCCGAGCGTACGCATGACTTCGACCTGGTCGAGCGCCATCGCACGCTTCGAATACCCCGAGTGGTTTTCGCCCTCCGGCGGCTTGCTGCTGTCGCCGTACCCGCGCAGATCCACCATGACCACAGTGAAGCGTTCGGCGAGTCTGGGCGCGATCTTGTGCCACTCGGCGTGCGTTTGCGGATAGCCGTGAATCAGAAGCAGCGGAGGACCATTGCCTCCGTGCACCACGTTGATCGTCGCGCCGGACGTCTGAATCCTGCGCGCCTCGAAACCGGGGAACAACGAGGCCGACGAGGGCTGGGCCGCCACAAGCGCTGCGTGCGGCGTCGCGATGGCCGCGCCGGTAGCCAGCGAGGCCTTCAGGAAGTCTCGACGGGCGTACTCCACGTCGCCTCTCACACAGTCGGCTCGACAACCATGAACGCAATTCTGCTCATCACTGATGACCTCCCGTCGTCGTCTTGCGCACGCCGTTGCCTGCCGGCTCCGCGACACAGGAAAAATTCGCCGCTTCGTCGGTGCTCCCCGTGCCTTTGTAGCGCGCAACCATCGGATACATGCAGAGCGGCCGTGTGCGATCGATCTTGCCGTTCGTGGCGTGCGACGCGATCACGCGATCGGGCGCAATGCCTTTCTCGACCCACTGCTCGAGCGCGGCCAGCATGTCGAAGTCGTTCGGGCCCGATCCCTGCCGGCAGTGTCCCATTCCCGGCGCCAGGAAGAATCGATAGAACTCGCGCGTCTTCTCGATGCCACCCATCGCTTTGACCACGGCGTCGTAATACGTCACGGTGTCCATCGGCGGGACGACCGGATCGGCCCATCCGGTGTACATCAGCAGCTTGCCGCCGCGCTTCTTGAACGGCGTCAGGTCCTTTTCGACGGCGCTCATGAACGGGAGCCGCTGCTCCGCGTAGGCGAGATCGCGGTCCCAATCAATCGTCCGGTAGTCCCAGTTCGGATCGTGGAAGAGGAAGTAGCGGAAGAAGTCCACGCGCATCGGCTCGGCCGGGTTCATCACGTACTGCCCCCAGCCCTGGATTGCGCTGTCGCCGAACCCCTCGCTTCCACGCGGCCATCCCGTGAAGATCAGCTCGCCCGTCCTCGGGTTCTTCGTCCCTTCGTACATCCTCCGCACGGCATCTACTTGTGGAGGAGTGAGGCACGTCGCGTCATCCTTCGCAGCGGGGCACTGCAGTTTCGCCGGATCGAAATGACAGCGTCTCGGATCGTCGATGACACCGTCCTTCAGGCCGTCGATGGCATCGCACGCCTCGACCGTGGCTCTGGTGATGACGGCCAGCTTGGCCGCGGGAACAATCGGCTTGCCGTCCGCGCTGTGCGTGTTCAGCCAGGAACTGAGGAAGCCGAACGTCTGGCGGATCCGGTTATTGGCGGGATCGCCCGCGATGATGCCGTCGTAGTCGTCGGGATAACGCTGCGCCTCGGACAGTGCCTGGTGTCCACCCGCCGAGCAGCCGACGAAATACGCGCGGTCGGCGAAGCGGCCTTGTGCGTTGCGAACGATCAGCTTCGCGGTGTCGGCGGTGACGTGAATCGCCCGATACGCCCAGTCGATGATCTTCTCAGGATGCCCCTGGCCGAATTTCATGTCGTCGCCGGTGTGGCCGGTATCGGTGCTCGCGACGGCGTAACCGCGCCGAAGGCCCGCGGCCATCGCGGCGTATCCGATCGCGCCGGAATAGCCGCCGTTGCCGACGCCCTCGAACTTGCCGTTCCACGCGTCGGCAGGTGGAATCCACACTTCGAACTTGATCTCCGAATCGCTGGTCGGACGCGCTGTCGCCTCGACGCGGCAGTGTGCCGGCAAGGTGATGGTGGTTTGCGGCGGACCCGGAGACGTGAACGGTCCTGCGGCTACGAACTCCGCTGATTTGATCGTCACCGTGGGAATCGTGAGAGCGGCGAGGCTGGTGCATGCGGTGCCTGACGCAGCTGCCGGTGTGCCCACTTGCGCGATGAGGGGGATGCTCGCGACGAGGAGCCCACCCAGTAGACTTCTGATCATACGGGCCTCCGGATGCGTCCGATTATACGGCGCACCACGAACGACTGACCGCCGTCACGGCAGTCAAGGCGTGATGAGCCTGGCCGACGTTTCGAACCGCCGATGGTTCGTGTGTCGCCGCGAGGCCAGCTGGATCAGAGCGTCTTTGCGGTCTTCGCGGTCTTTGCGATCCATTGAACTCAACTGCCGGTGGTGAGCACGACCTTGCCGATCACCATGCGCGCGGCCATCAATGTCAGGGCGTCGGCGGCGCGTTCGAGCGGAAACGATTGCGACACGTGCGGCTTCAGCCTGCCTTCGGTGTACCAACGACCAAGGTGACGCATCGACTCGGCAAAGCCGTCCGGCTCGCGGCGTGTGAACTCGCCCCAGTACACGCCGACGATCGCGCAGCCTTTGAGGAGCGTCAGGTTCAGTGGAATTTTCGGAATGTCCCCTGCGGCGAACCCGACAACGAGGAGGCGCCCGCGCCAGGCGATCGAGCGGAGCGCCGTGTCCGTATAGGACCCGCCGACCGGGTCGTAGATCACGTCGGGGCCCCTGCCGTCGGTCAGCGCTTTGATCCGTTCGCGCAGATCCTCGGTTGCGTAATCGATCGTCGCGTCCGCGCCATGCTGACGGCAGACCGCAAGCTTCTCCGCATTCGAGGCGCACGCGATCACACGCGCGCCCATCGCCTTGCCGATCTCGATCGCCGCCAGCCCGACACCGCCGGCGGCTCCGAGCACCAGCAGGGTTTCGCCCGCTTTGAGGGCGCCGCGATCGCGCAGGGCGTGATCGGACGTCGCATACGTCAATCCGAATGCGGCCGCCGTCGTGAAGTCCATGCTGGCCGGAATGGCCATCACACGCCGCGCGTCAGTCAGCACTTCCTCGGCGAACGCACCATATCCCGTGATGGCCATGACGGCGTCGCCTGGTGTGAAACGATCGACGCCGTCGCCCACCGCTTTGACGATGCCGGCCAGCTCGCTGCCGGGCGAAAACGGCAGCGGCGGCTTAACTTGATATTTGTTCTCAATGATCAACACGTCCGGAAAGTTGACGCTGGCGGCCTTGACCGAGATCACGACCTCGTCGCGACCGGGAACGGGCGATGCCACGTCCTCGACCACGAGCGACTCGGGAGGACCAAACGCTTTGCAGAGAACGGCCTTCATGCTGGTTCCCCTGCCGTCACCGGCACACATTGCCCGGAAATGTTCCGCGCGTAGTCGCTGCAGAGAAACGCGGCGAGCATCGCGATGTCTTCGGCGGTCGACATCCGCCGGAGGGGCGATCGCTCGACGAACGACCGCCGCATCCGTTCGACGTCGATCCCGCGCAGCTCCGCCTGTCCCTTGAGCACGCGCTCGATGCGATCGCCTTCCACGGCGCCGGGTGCGATGGCGTTCACAGTAATGTTGTGCCGTCCGAGCTCGAGCGCGAGGCCGTAGGTCATCCCCATCTGTCCCGCCTTCGCCGAGCAGTAGCCGACGCGGTAGGGCAGGCCTCGATGACCGGCCATCGATGCGATGTTGACGATGGCGCCGCGTCCGGCGGCGATCATCGCGGGAACGACAAATCGCGAGCAGAGATACGCGCTCGTCAGGCACGAGTTGATTGTGTAGAACCAGTCGTCGGTCGCGTAGTCCTGAACCGGCTTCGTCGGTCCGCCATCGCCGGCGTTGTTGACCAGCGTATCGACACGGCCGAAGGCGCTCAGTCCCGCATCAACGGCCGCTTTCGCGCCCGCTTCCGTCGAGACATCCGCAACGACGGCAATGGCTTCGCCACCGGCGGTCCGGACGCCAGCCGCGGTTTCGTTGACGAGCGCTTCGGAGCGCGCCGCGCAGATGACTTTCGCGCCCTCGCGCGCGAAGACGCCGGTCATCACGCGGCCGATGCCTTTGCTGGCGCCCGTGATCAGCGCGACACGATCGGCCAGCAGCGCCACATTCGACCTCCAATCGAAAACCGCCAAGGCCGCCAAGGCGGCCGACCAAGCCTCTGTTGTTGGAGCCATTCTCCGACAGACGCGCTGAGGCCCTCGGACCCGAAACGACGACACCAAGTCTCAATTCCGAAACGAGCTCTTGGTGTTTCCCCCAATGACTCGAGCGCGCCGCAGGTTTGCGAGGTCGTCGTCGGTCAGCCCGAGACGCTTCTTCAGCACAGCGTCGGTATTCTCTCCCAGGAGCGGCGCGGGAGCACGGACGCCGCCGGGCGTATCCGACATCCGGACAGGCGGGCCGACCATCCGGATGTGACCGGCGATCGGATGATCGCAGGAAACGAGCGCTCCTCGTGCGGCCACCTGCGGGTGGGCGACGACCGCATCGAGCGTGTTGATCGCGCCCATGGGGATGCCGGCCGGCAGGAGGATGGCTTCCCACTCCTCATATGTTTTGGTCAGGAGCGCGTCCTGCAGCGCGGCGACGAGCGAGGGCCGATTGGCGTTCCGCGCGGCGTTGGTGACGTACCGGGGGTCGTCCATCAGGAGGGCAAGGCCGACGAGCGGGCAGAACGCTCGCCACAGCTTGTCGCTGCCAATCCCGATCGCGATGTCGCGCGTTCGGGTGCGGAACGTCTGATACGGCAGCAGCGCGCCGTACGCCGTTCCAAGGGGCTGCGGTACGATGCCGTCCGCCAGAAACGCGCCGATCATCCCAGACAGGATGCCAAGCTGTCCTTCGAGCATCGACGCGTCGAGGTACTGTCCCCGTCCCGTGCGTTCGCGCGCGTGGAGCGCGGTCACGATGCCGAAGGCCGCGTACATCCCCGCTGTGATGTCGGCAATCGACACGCCCGCCCTGACGCCGCGGCCGCCCGGTTCGCCTGTCACGCTGATCATGCCGCTCTCGGCCTGGACGACCAGGTCGAGCGCCGCGCGGTCGCGGTACGGGCCGTCCTGACCGAACCCGGAGATCGAACAGTACACGATTCGCGGCTGCCGCTCCTGGACGCGGGTGTAATCGATGCCGAGCCGCGCCACACTGCCGACGCGCAGGTTCTCCAGCACGACGTCGGCGCCGTCGAGCAGGCGGAAGAACAGCGCGCGTCCTTCTGGATGCTTCAGATCGAGCGCCACGCTTTTCTTGTTGCGATTCAGGTTGACGAAATACGCGGCTTCGTCGCCATAGAACGGCGGCCCCCACGCGCGCGCGATCTCACCCTCGAGCGGCTCGATCTTGATGACCTCGGCGCCGTAATCCCCGAGCATCGTCGAGGCAAACGGTCCGGCCAATGCGTGCGATAAATCGAGTACTGTTACGTCATCCAAAGCCAACATTTGGGTTCAGATTGTAAAATGAGGTGGACCGGTTCGGCGTTCGGGGTTCGAACGTCGGACCCCGAACTTCGAACCTCGAACCAGCGGATTTTTGAGGGTCTTCTATGCCCGATGCCGTAATCGTTTCTACCGCGCGCACGCCGCTCTGTAAGAGTTGGAAGGGCGCGCTCAACATGACGCACGGGGCCACGATGGGTGGCCACGCGCTGCGGCACGCGATCGACCGCGCGAAACTCGATCCGGGCGAGATCGAGGACGTCCTCATGGGCTGCGCGAACCCTGAGGGCGCGACAGGCCGCAACATCGCGCGGCAGATCGCGATCCGGGCCGGATGCCCCGTGACGACGGCGGGCATGACCGTCAACCGGTTCTGCTCGTCCGGACTGCAGACCATCGCCATCGCCTCCCAGCGCGTGATGACCGGCGAGGGCGAGATCTACGCAGCCGGCGGCGTGGAATCCATCTCGTGCGTCCAGAACGAGATGAACAAGCACATGCTGAACGAGGAGTGGATCCTCAAGTGCAAACCCGAGCTGTACTGGCCGATGCTGCAGACGGCGGAGTACGTGGCGAAGAAGTACGGCATTTCGCGGGAGCAGCAGGACCGCTACGGCGTGCAAAGCCAGCAGCGCGCAACTGCCGCGAAACAGGCCGGCCGCCTGAGCGACGAAATCGTGCCGATGACCACGACGATGAAAATCGTGGACAAGGCCACTGGCGCGGAGTCGACCACGCAGGTGACCGTCTCCGAGGACGAAGGGATTCGTCCCGACACGACCTACGAAGGCGTGTCGAAGATCAAGCCCGCCATCGAAGGCGGCGTGATCGCCGCAGGAAACGCCAGTCAGTTTTCGGATGGTGCAAGCGTGTGCGTCGTGATGAGCGATCGGGCGGCAGCACGCAAAGGCCTGACGCCGATGGGCGTTTTCCGTGGGTTTGCCGTCGCGGGCTGCGAGCCGAACGAAATGGGGATTGGTCCGGTGTTCGCCGTCCCCAAGCTGCTCAAACAGACCGGCCTCAAAGTCGAGGACATCGACCTGTGGGAGCTCAACGAGGCGTTCGCCGTGCAGGTGATTTACTGCCGCGACCGTCTCGGCATTCCCGACGATCGACTGAACGTGAACGGCGGTGCGATCGCTGTCGGCCATCCGTACGGGATGTCGGGCTCACGTCTCGTCGGCCACGCACTCATCGAAGGCAAACGCCGCGGGATCAACCGTGTCGTCGTCACAATGTGCATCGGCGGGGGAATGGGAGCGGCAGGACTCTTCGAGATTGCGTAGTTGGTGAGTGGAGAGTTGGTGAATTGGAGAGTACCTTCCGAACTCTCCAATTCGCCAATTCACCAGGTGTTATTTGACGACCGTCAGTGTCACGTCGACTTTCACGATCTCGCCACTGACCTTGTCGGTGGCCGTCGTGAACTGAGCGGTTCCCCCGTCTTTCAGGATCATCGAGTCGTTCACGCGAAACGAACGGAACGACGGATTCGCCTTCATGCCGGGACCGCTCTCCTTGTCGTCGGTGTAGACCGACGTGTCGTCGATCGTAATCTCCGCGCGAAACCGGCCGTCCTCGAGCGGCCACACGTTGCAGTCGATGTTCGTGCCGACGTCCTGGTATTGAACGGGGCCGACTTGCGGCGCCTTGCTGTCCGGCGGGGGAGTGGCCATCATCATCATCATGACCGGGATCTTCGCGCCCATCCGCAGGTTCGCGCGGCCGGCGGGATCGGGTTTCCCTTCGCCGGTATGCGTGGTGTTGACCGACAGCGTATACGGCAGGCTGCTGATTCGCTTGTCGCCCTGATAGCGCGAGATCACCACTTGAATCTTCAGCGGCGTGATGACCGGTGCCCTGCCGGGTGTCTGCGGCGGGGCCGGCTTCTCCTGCGCGTGCATCAGAGCGCCCGACACGAGCCCGAACGAGGTGATGAGCGCGACGATTGAGAGGTCTTTGGTCACTGACGTTCTCCTTGCGCGCCGTCGAACGGCGCAATGGGATCGATGGCAATCGGCTGGATCTCAATGTCGGCAATCGGCTCGGGCTCCCGCAGCTCGATCGCCGAAGGCCCGAGCATCGGGCTGAGGTCGACGCCGCCGGAACGGACCCTCAGAATCAGCGCGCGCAGCGCCTGCGACTCGCGCGCATCGATCAGAGGCGGTGTCTGTGGTGCGAAGGCCAAAGCAGAGGGCGTCTGGCGCGCGACGGCGTCAGACCGGTGCACGCTGGCCTTCGCCGAGTGAGAGGTCGATGGCGCAAAGATCTCATCCGGGCGTGCGCCCTGTGGCAGAGACACGATGTCCGTCCCGATCGCACGTGCAGCGAGGGGCAACTCGATTGCAGGCCCAGGAACGCGAGCCGGTGTGCGACCGGCCAGGGCGAGGACGATCGCCGCGGCGGCGACGGCGGCGCCGCCGGCGAAGCATGCGGCAAGCGGCATCCGCCAGGCCTTCGGCTCCGGCTCGTTCGCGACCTCGGTCCTCACGCGGGCGAGAAACGCCGGCGACGGATCGACTGCGAGCGCGTCGCCGATCGCGCGATCGAGCTCTGCATCGGTCAGCGCGCGGGTCGTTCGGCTATCGTCCATTGCAGGTGCTCCTTCAGTCGCTGCCGCGCCAGAAACAGGCGCGATTTCACCGTTCCCGACGGCAGATCCAGCAGCCGCGCTACTTCCTCCAGGTTGTGTTCTTCGATTCCGGCGAGGACCACCACGACCCGCAGTTTCTCGGGAAGCGCGTCGATCGCCTGCCACAGCTGCGTGGATCGCTCTCGCGCAGCGATGTCGTCGACCGCGGTCCCGCCATCGTGCGAGCGTGCCGGCACGTCCGGAAGGCTCTCGCGTGCAATGCGCCGCCGGTCGCCACGCTGCCGATCGAGCGCCAGCCGCCACGTCATGCGCACCAGCCAGGCGCGGAACCGAGCGTGGTCGCGCAGCTGAGCGAATCGGCGGTAGGCGCGAACGAATGCTTCCTGTGCAACATCCTCCGCGTCCTCGCGATGCCGGAGGACCCCATAAGCGACGCGGAAGGCCAGGGTAGACGATTCCACCAGCCGGGCCTCGAATTCGCGTGCGAGCTCGTCGTCCACGCTCACCAGACCGCCAGCCAACCGCTCTGCCAAGTCATGCATCCGATTCAACATGCCAGACGCCGCCGTCTTGGGTTGGGTTCAGTAACCGCGAAGCGCGGGGGTTCGGCCGAGCGTCTACGCGCTGTTGCGATCGCCTGAAGAGTCGTGGTCCATAAACCTCAGGCATACAATACGCGCTCGGGACGCAGCCGTTGAGTCGTCGCGGGATGCTCGGGTTGCTCGGTGGCGCAGCCGCGTCACGGGCGATCCACTCGTTTCCTTCAAACCCGCTTGACCGCAGGAAACCGTAAGCGTAGGCTGTCGCCACTTTCGTCACGACTTGTCTCAGAACGTCGCCTGTTGTCATGCGTGACGGACCCACCAAGGAGGGGCGTGGTGATGAGTAGACGGCTCGCCGGTTCTATCTCCGGAGCGCTGCTGGGCCTTGCGCTGTTCGCTACCGTCGCTTCCGGGCAGAGCGCCATCGCCGGCGTCGTGAAAGACACATCGGGCGCGATTCTTCCCGGTGTCACGGTCGAGGCCACGAGCGATGTGTTGATCGAGAAATCGCGTTCGGTCACGACCGACGGATCGGGACAGTTCAAGATCATCGATCTGCGTCCTGGCATCTACACCGTCATGTTCACCCTTCCGGGTTTCCAGACGCTGAAGCGTGAAAACGTGGATCTGCCGGCCGATTTCACATCGGTCATCAACATCGACATGAGAGTCGGCACGGTCGAGGAGTCGGTCACCGTCTCCGCGGCGTCTCCGGTGGTCGACGTGCAGAACGCCTCGCACATGTCGGTGCTGAATCGCGATGCGATGGACGACATCCCGACAGGACGCACCATTCAAGGTATGGGTCAGCTGATCGTCGGTGTGAATCTGAGCTTACCCGACACGGCAGGCGCCCGCGGGATGCAGCAGACCTACATGTCGACCCACGGCCAGTCGGCGGCGAACAACACGGTGCTCGTCACGGAATGATGGTGAACGGCCTGATGTCCGACGGCGCGGTCCAGAGTTACTTCAACGACCAGATGAACCAGGAAGTGGCCTACCAGACGAGCGGCATCGGCGCTGAGACGTCGGCGGGCGGCGTCCGCCTCAACATGATTCCCAAGGAAGGCGGCAATCGCTTCAGCGGGTCGTTCTCGGGCGCCTATCGTCCGGGCGAGTGGCAGGGCAACAACCTGTCCGATCGCCTGAAGGCGGGCCGCCCTGACTTCGTCCCCCCGGTTCCCGGCCTCACGCTCGGCAACGCCACGGATCGCATCATGGACTTCACGGCGGGCGAAGGCGGTCCGATCGTCAAGAACAAGCTCTGGTTCTACATGTCGGCGCGCTACTACTCGGTGAACAACTTCATCGCCCAGACGCAGCTGCCCGACGGCAGCCAGGGCATCGACGATCAGTTCATCAAGAGCGCGCTCGGCCGCCTGACGTGGCAGGTCAGCCCGCGAAACAAGTTCTCGGCGTACGACGACGAGATCGACAAGTACCGGGGCCATGACATGCAGGCGCTGTACGACCCCGACACCGCCGCGACGGTGTGGAACTCTCCCGCCTACCACACCAACCAGGCAAAGTGGACCTCCACCGTCAGCAGCCGCCTGATGATCGACGGAGGGTTTTCGAGCAATCTGGAGTACTACACGAACGAGTACCGTCCGGGCGTGGCGAAAATCCGCGGCTTGTCGGATTGGTTTGCGAACGCATCGCGATCCGAGCTCGACCTCGGCGGCCGCAAGACCGCGGCAACTGTTCAACTGGCGCATAATCCGGCCCGGTACAACGTCCAGGCTGCGGCAACCTACGTCACCGGATCGCACAATATCAAGGTCGGCTTCCAGCGGACGTGGGGCACGTTCACGCACAGCTACGACGCCAACGGCGACCTCACGCAGCAGTACCGCAGCAACGGTACCGGCGTACCTTACACGGTGCCGAACTCGGTCGTGATACGCAATACCCCGCTCATCCTCTTCGGCGAACGACTCAACTACGACCTCGGCATCTTCGCGCAGGACGCGTGGACCTTACATCGACTGACCATCAATGCGGGCATCCGTTGGGAAGCGCTGAACGCGCAGGTGCTCGTGGGCGACTCGCCGGCCGGCCGCTTCGCGCCGGCACGACACTTCGATGCGATCGAGAATCTGCCGGACTGGCGCGATTGGGCGCCCCGGTTTGCCGCTGTCTACGATCTGTTCGGCAACGCGAAGACGGCGCTGAAATTTTCGTTGAACCGGTACAACCAGCAGCGCACCACCGGCATCGCGGACGGCTACAACCCGCTCGTGTCGGCGACGTCGGCCTCATTGGCCTGGACGGATCTGAACAAAGACGACATCGCCCAGGGCGAGCGGGGCTGCGTGTACCTGACGCCGGGCTGCGAGATCAACTTCGCGCAGCTGTCGGCGAACTTCGGCACGGCGGCGCTCAACCGCTACGGGAACTTCCCGCGGACGTGGAATCTCGAAAGCGGCCTGGAGGTTCAGCACGAACTGCTGCCGCGGCTGTCAATCTCGGGTGCGTGGTTCCACGGCGATTTTCACAACCTGACGGCGACGTATCACACGGAATGGACGCTGGCGGATTACACGCCGATCCCGATCGTCAACCCGATGACCGGCGCGCCGATCACCGTGTACAACCGGAGCGCGGCGGCGAACAGCCGTCCGGCGGACATCCTGGACACGTTCGACCCCGCGCGCAAGCGGATCTACAACAGCTTCTCGGGCGAATTCAGGTGGCGGCCGGGCGGCGGGGCGCAAATGTTCGGCGGCCTGTCGGTCGAGCGCGAGCTGAACGTGAACTGCACGAACCCCGACAACCCCAACTTCCAGCGATTCTGCGACGAGCGGCATCTCGAAGAGGGATTCTCGATTCCGTGGCGCAAGAATCTGCGTCTCGCCGGATCGTACCCGGCGCCGTGGGGCATCACCGTCAGCGGATCGCTTCAGAGCAACCGAGGCGTCGCCATCGGAACGGCTCCAGGTTCTTCGACGACCACGCCGCCGAATTCGGCTTCGTATGCGATCGGCGCGACCACCAGATATCCGTCGAATTGTCCGGCCCCGTGTCCCGCGGGAGCGCTGGTGATCGGTCCGGCGCTGACGGTGACGACGTTGACCGTGCCGCTGGTGCCGTACCTCGTGAACACGGCGGACCGCATCAATCAGCTCGACCTGAAAGTGTCGAAGACCTTCCGCACGATGAACAACCGCGTCAGCGTGTCGCCGAGCGCTGAAGTGTTCAACGTGCTCAATCCCGATCAGGTCGTCAACGTCGTCTCGACGAGCTATGCGACGTCGTCGTATCTGCGGCCGAACAGCATCGTGCAGGGCCGGATTATCGGGCTGTCGATACAGACCCGCTGGTGAGCGGGGGAGTGAGAACTCTCAGCCTCTTTTTCTTGCCTGAACTGCCATGAGCAGATTCTTCTGCGCATCGGCGAAGTCTGGCTTGATTCGTATCGCTTCCTGGAACTGCTCGATCGCTTCGTCCAGCTTGCCCTGCGAGCCAAGCGCGATGCCGAGGTTGTTGTGGGCTTCGGGCGACCTGGGCATCGATTTCACCGCCGCGCGGAACTCCGTCGCGGCGTCGGCGGGTCGGCCCTCCTCGAGCAGCACGCTCCCGTAGTCGTACCGAATCGAGCCATCGTTGGGCGCAAGTTCCGCGGCCCGGCGGAAATGATCCAGGCCTGCCTGGGCGCGGCCCGACGACAATAGCGCGTCGCCGAGATTGCGGTGAGCCTTGGCCGACCCGGGGTCTACGCGAATCGCCGCCTCGAATTCAACGATAGCCCTCTCGCGATGGCCTTGGGATGCCAGCGCGATCCCGAGGTTGTTGTGGACCTCGGCCGACGCGGGGATCGATTGCAGGGCGACTTCGAAGTGCCGGGCCGCATCGCCTGCGCGCCCCTTGTCGAGCAGCGCATTGGCGAGGTTGTAGTGCGCGTCGGGATAGTCAGGCTGCAGGCGGAGGGCGTGTTCGTAGGTCGAAATCGCCTCGTCGAACTGTCCGCGCGCGCGCTGAGCGGTGCCGAGATTGCTGTACGCCGGGGCATAGTCGGGCCGCAAGTCGATCGCGCGGCGATAGTGCGCCATTGCTTCGTCGAGCTGCTCGTCTGCCTGCAGCGCCACGCCGAGATTGTTTTCCGTCACCGCGCGCATCGAATTCGTGGACAGCATCGGCCAGTTGGTGAAGATGGCGACGGCTGCAATTGCGCCAAGGGTCCAGACGGCTCCACCACCGAGGACACTGGCACCATGGGCATCAAGTGAAGTCACGGCGCTGGTGTTCACCTGTCCTCGGTCGCGCGAACGGATCGGGCGGGTGCGGGCGTCCGGCTGAATGCCTCGCGCTACGAAAGTCGGCGACATCGCCGCGGCAATCCCGGCTCCCGCAAAAATCACCAGAAACGGCACCAGCGGATATCGATACCGCGCGAACACATAGAAAAGCACGACGCTCGCCGCATAGGCGAGCGTCATCGCGTAGAACACCCAGAGCCGCGATCGCAGCGGCCACGTGACGACGACGCCGAGCACCGCCAGCGGCACGATGACGCCGAAGTGACCGAGCGGTCCGAGCACGCGGAGCGGCCACGACCATTCGGCATGGCTCGCCTGATCTTCGGTGTCGACCATTTCGGCGCGGTTCCACAGGAGCGCCGTCTTGCGGGCCATCAGCTTCAGCCACGCGGCGGGCTGCGACGTGATGAATTGCAGCGCCCGCTCGAACCAATAGTCCGACACCTCCGACGGCGACAGCTGGTGCCCGAGCGCCATCTGTGCCAGCTCGGTGGCATCCTGACGCTCGAACTCCGGAGCTCCGCGACCGTAGCGGAGCGAGGCGTAGGTGCCGTCGGCCCTGGGATTGTTGCCGATGTAGAAGTTCGGGCCGAACTGCGACGTGGTGACGTAGAAGCCGCCGCCGACGACGCTGTTGCGTGAGGCAACAGGGACGATCACGACCGCCACGCCGATCGCGAAGGCCGCGACGCTTCTCGCACGCGCCACCGCCGGTCGCGTCATCGCCCAGACCGCAACGACCAGGACCAGCACGAGCGCGTTTTCGCGGGCCAGGCTCAATCCTCCCATGGCGAGGCCGAGCGAGAACCACTTCCACGAACCCAAAGCGAACGACGATGAATGCCGATCAAGCAAAGCCTGCCGGGAAGATTTGGTTCTTTCTGCGGACGCTGCGGATTCGGCTTCGATCGTCGTGATTCCGGCCATGATCCAGACCGCCAGACTGACGAAGAACACATCGAGCACGGACTTCTGCAGCAACCCATCGAAGAAAATCGCCGGCGCGTACAGCGCCAGCATCAGCCCTGCGACGAGGCCGGCTCGTAACGAGAAGAGGCGCTGCGCCGCACACGCGACTAGCGCACACGAGGCCGATCCGATCAGGGCCTGACCAATGCGCACGATCAGCAGATTCCGGCCGGCCACCGCGTAAATGACGCCCAGGAAGTACGGATAGAGCGGCGCCTGGTAGAACACCTCGTGGCCCCACCAGTCGCCGGCGGCGATTCGCTGCGCCCACTCGTCGTAACCGCGCGAATCACCCATCAGAATCGAGAAATACGGTGCGCGACGAATCTGCAGGATGTGGACGAGCCGTACGAGAAACGCAATCGCGAAAACGAGCAGCGGCAGCGTCGCGCCATCGGCCCACGTGTGCCGTCGCGGGGAAGACTCCGGCATTGGCGAACAGCAGTATGCTAGCCCAGATGTCCGCGCAATCTCTGCGCGAGCCAGGCGCGGAAATCCGGATCCGATTCGAACATCCGATCGCGCGGGCTTCTTGGGCGACGGCGTCTGGGACCCTCGCCTTATCAGGACTGCTGTGGACGTTGGCGACGAGCGGTCTTTCGTCGGCGCAGCACCCGGCCCTCACGTTCACCAGAGACATCGCCCCGATCATCTGGGCTCGCTGCAGCTCGTGCCACCGTCCCGGCGAAATCGGGCCGTTCAATCTCATCACCTACGACGATGTGAAGCGACACGCCTCTCAGATCGCGATCGTCACGAGCCGCCGCATCATGCCGCCCTGGAAAGCAGAGGCAGACGCCGATGGCTTCCAAGGCGATCGCCGCCTCTCCGACGCTGAACTCCAGCGTCTGCAGGACTGGATCGCCGGCGGCGCCGTCGAGGGAAATCCGGCCGATCTTCCCGTCATGCCGGCGTGGGAAGACGGCTGGCCGTTCGGCACGCCGGATCTGATCGTCGGCATGCCCGCGCCCTACACGGTCGCAGCCGACGGTCCCGATGTCTTTCGCACGTTCGTGATCCCGATTCCGCTCGCGGTGGCGCGCTACGTGCGCGCGATCGAGTTCCGTCCGGGCAACGCACGCGTCGTGCATCACGCCAACCTCGGGGTCGATCGCACGCAGGCGTCGCGACAGCTCGACCTCCGCGATCCCGAGCCGGGCTACGCGGGCAATATGGGTCTCGAAGCGCGATATCCCGAAGGGCAGCTCCTGGGCTGGACGCCCGGGCAGGCTCCGCATGCGTCCCCCGAGGGGATGGCGTGGCGGATCGATCCGGGCAGCGATCTCGTGGCGCAGCTGCACCTGCAGCCGACGGGCAGATCCGAACCGGTACGGGTGTCGGTGGGGTTCTACTTCACGGAGAAACCGCCGCTGCGCACGCCCATCGGGCTCCGGCTTGGCAGCGAAACGATCGATATCGCCCCAAATCAGAACGACTACATCGTCAGAGATCAATACGTGTTGCCCGTGGACGTGGACCTCTTTGCCGTGCAGCCGCACGCGCACAATCTCGCGCGTCGGATGGACGCGACCGCGACTTTGCCCGACAAGTCGGTGCGCCGCTTGATCGGCATCCGCGACTGGGACTTCCGCTGGCAGGATGTCTACCGTTACATGCGTCCGGTGTCGCTGCCGAAGGGCACGACGATCGCGATGACGTACGTGTACGACAACACGGCCAACAACGTGCGCAATCCACATCGACCGCCTGTCCGTGTCCTGTGGGGCCAGAACACGACGGACGAGATGGGCGATCTCTGGCTCCAAATCGCCGCGAGAACCGCCGCCGATCACGAGGTGCTTGCCGACGATGTCCGGCGCAAGGCACGCTCGGAGGATCTGAAGGCGTACACGACACTGCTGGGAAGAAACCCAACCGATCCGCTACGGCACGATGCCGTGGCCAGCTTGTATTTCGATGCGGGACGCGTGGACGAGGCGATCGCGGAGTACACCGAGTCGTTGCGGCTCGACCCGAGCTCCGCATCCTCGCACTACAACCTCGGCATTGCGCTCTCGGTGCGCGGCCGGCGCGACGAAGCGATCGCGGCCTTCGAGTCTGCTCTGCGGATCAATCCCGATTATGCGCAGGCCCACAACAATCTTGGCGCCCTGCTGCACCTGATGGACCGCGAAGAGCCTGCGATAGAGCACTACCGCAGGGCAATTGCGCTACGCCCGGACATTGTTGAAGCGCACGCGAATCTCGGCTTGCTCCTGTCAGCGCGAGGTCAAGTCGCCGATGCGGTTCGGGAACTGCGCACGGCGCTCGACATGAGACCCGACCTGGCGCCAGCCCTGGCGGGCCTGGCCTGGATTCGTGCGACGGCGGCCGACCCGGCGCTCCGAAACGCAGACGAAGCCATCGGTCTCGCCGAACGTGCCGCTACGCAGACGGGACGCCGTGACGTGGCGGCTCTCGATGCCCTGGCGGCGGCATATGCGGCCGCCCGTCGCTTCGATGAGGCGGTCGCCACGGCCCAAGCTGGCCTTGAAGCCGCGACGGCGGCAGGCGCGATCGACGTAGCCGCCCAATTCCGACAGCGCCTCCAGCTCTACCAACAAGGCCGCCCTTATCAAATGCCCCGTCCCTAGCGGGCTACTCTCCTCTACAAAATTCAACCGTTTGTAAGCGAACGTCATTTTTTGTCGCCACGTGTAATATTTTGTCTGGACGTTACATGAGGCCAGCTGTAGGCTTCATCCGCGCGGATCGCTGCCGGAACCTGTAACACCGAGGAGGGAAGGCATGGCGAGAAGGCTTGTTTTGTCGGCCGTCACTGCGCTCGTGAGCGTGGCGTTGTTCCCTGTCGCCGCGCACGCCCAAAGCGCAATCGCGGGTGTCGTCAAGGACACATCGGGTGCCGTCCTGCCGGGCGTAACCGTGGAAGCATCGAGCGACGTCCTCATCGAGAAGGCACGGTCGGTCGTCACCAACGGTCAGGGCCAGTACACCATCGTCGACCTGCGACCCGGTGTGTACAGCGTGTCGTTCACGTTACCCGGTTTCAGCACCTTCAAGCGGGACGGGATCGAGCTGCCGGCCAACTTCACCGCGACGATCAACGTCGACATGAAGGTCGGCGTCATCGAAGAGTCGGTGACCGTCTCGGGGCAGTCGCCGGTCGTGGACGTTCAGAGCGCCGCACGCACGACGGTTCTCTCGCGCGATATCCTCGACGCCATTCCGACCGGACGCACGATCCAGAGCGTCGGACAACTGGTCGTGGGCGTCTCGCTCAACGTGCCGGACGTCGGCGGCTCGCGGGCGATGCAGCAGACCTACATGTCAGTGCACGGCCTGAGCTCCTCGCAGGTGACGACGCAGGTGGACGGGTTGATGGTCAACGGTCTGGACGGTGACGGCGCCGTACAGAACTACTTCAACAACCTGATGAGCCAGGAGATGAGTTATCAGACCGCCGGCGCGGGTGCGGACGTCTCTGGCGGCGGCGTCCGGCTGAACATGATCCCCAAGGAAGGCGGCAACAGGTACAGCGGGGCGTTTTTCGGCGCGTGGAGCGATGGCTCCTGGCAGGCCGACAACCTGACGCAGTCGCTGAAGGATCGCGGCCTGAGCGTGCCAGACAAGATCGCGAAGATCTACGACTTCAACTTTGCCTTCGGCGGGCCGCTCCGTCAGGACAGGCTCTGGTTCTTCACGACGGTCCGCCGATGGGGCGTGGATGCGCCAATCGCCGACACCTACTACACTCCCGCCGGCTCGAACTATTCGACTACGTATCCGCAATGCTTGGCGAAGACGATTCAGTGCGAGCAAGGCATCGACGATCAGCACATCAAGAGCGCGCTGGTCCGCCTGACGTGGCAGGTTTCCCCGAAGAACAAGTTTGGGATGTACTACGACAGGGTCGGCAAGGATCGCGGCCACGGGATGAACGCCGGCGACGATCCCGCGACGGCGTCACAGATCTGGACATCGCCCAACTACAGCACGGGCTCGGTGAAGTTGACATCGACGGTCACCAGCCGTCTGCTCGCCGAGGCCGGCTACTCGTTCAACATCGAGCGCTACAACATCGTCAACCAGGCCGGGGTGATTCAGCAGCGAGGTACGCCCGCGTGGTATGCGGGAGCCAGCCGCCGCGACCTGAATCTGGGCACGCATTATTTCGCGCTGGATAACGAGCAGGGACAGTATCCCGATCGGTACAACCTCCAGGGATCGATGTCTTACGTAACGGGGTCGCACAACATCAAGGCCGGGGCGCAATGGAATTGGGGCCCGTACCGCCGAACGCGCAGCAACAATTCCGACCTGGTGCAGCGGTATCAGAGCGGCGTGCCAGTGTCGGTAGCCGTCTACAACACGCCAATCGATTGGACCGATCGCCTGAACGCGGATTTGGGCGTTTACGCTCAGGACGCATGGACTCTCAAGCGGTTGACGGTTTACGGCGGGGCCCGCTGGGAATATTTCAACTCCGAAGTTTCAGCGTCGACGTCGCCGGCGGGCCGGTTCGTGCCGGCGCGAACGTTCGACAGAATCCCGATGCCGGCGTGGAAGGATCTTGCCCCTCGGTTCGGAGTCGTGTATGACGTGTTCGGCAACGCGAAAACTGCGATCAAGTTCGGCCTGAACCGCTACGAGCAGGCGCAGACCATCAACTTTGCCGACCAGTTCAACCCGCTGGTGCTGACGAGCGCGATCCTCACGTGGAGCGATCTCAACAGGGACGACGTCGCGCAGGGCGAACTGGGGTGCGTTTTCCTGTCACCCGGATGCGAGATCAATTTTGCGCAGCTGCCACAGAACTTCGGTGTCCGGGCGCTGGTGATACCCAACCCGGACATCAAGCGCGTTTACAACATCGAGCGAACGCTGGGCGTGCAGCACGAGCTGCTGCCCGGCGTCCAGCTGAACGCGGCGTGGTTCCACCGAACGTTTCGCAACCTGCCGCGGCAAACCAATACGCTACAGAGCTTCAGCGACTACTCGCTCGTCAACGTCGCGAATCCGGTCGACGGCAGCATCATCCCGATGTACAACGTCAGCGCGGCGGCGATCTCGCGCGTGAATAATGTGGTCGCGACCGACGACAGCCAGAAAGAGTGGTACGACGGGTACGAGGTCTCCTTCAACGCGCGGCTTCCCCACGGCGCCACGCTCTTTGGTGGGACGACGTCCGAGCGGATGCTCTGGACGTTGTGCAACGAACAATCCAATCCGAACAACCTGCTGTACTGCGACGCGCGGAACAGTAACATCCCGTTCCGCACGCAGCTGAAGCTGGCCGGCAGCTATCCGCTGCCATACGGAGTGCTGATCAGCGCCTCGCTCCAGAGCCTCCCGGGCTACCTCCTGGGCACGAACATTCCCTCGCCGACCGCCTTGCCGAACGTGACGACGCCGGCCGGGCTCGGTACCGTGTGGCTGATCAATCGAACGACGACGTACCCTGCAGACTGCAAGGGCCCCTGCACGCCCGGTGCTCTGGTGATCCCGAATATGACCGCGGCCAATCTCAATATTCCGCTGGCGCCGCCCGGCACCGACTTCGCGGAGCGAGTCAATCAGCTCGACGTGAGCTTCGCCAAGTGGTTCCAGGTGGGAAAGACGCGCCTCCAGGGACAGCTCGACTTCTTCAACGTGCTCAACCAGAGCTCTGTACTCGCCGTCCGATCGTTGAACTACCTGACGACGTCTTACATGCAGCCGTCGAGCGTGCTGCAAGGGCGCATCATTCGTCTTGCAACGCAGATGCGTTGGTGACCCGCGTGTTTGACCGGCCCGAGCGCATGTGCGGTTCGGCGACATGCGCTCAGCCGGTTGTCCGAGCCAAATTGTCGGAGTGTGTCGATATTGTCACAATTTCGTGACATTCAGAGACTTTCAAATTCAACTTTTCGGAACGCCCTGCCACGACCCGCCGGAATTCGGCGATTCGTGATGGATTCCGGTGCGCGAACATCGTAGCCTTCCCGGTACTTTGCCGATCGGTTTGCCCGAGCATCGATTGGGGAGGAGGGGACGGTATGAGGAGAAGGATTCTGCTGTCGGCGTGTGCGCTGGCGTGTCTGCTGGCGCTGCCGGCGGCCGCACATGCGCAGAGCGCGTTTGCCGGCGTCGTCAAGGACACCACAGGCGCTGTGCTGCCGGGAGTCACCGTCGAAGCGGCCAGCGACGTCCTCATCGAAAAGACCAGGACCGTCACGACCGATTCCAACGGCGCCTACCGCATTGAGAACCTTCGACCGGGCACCTACGTATTGACGTTCACGCTGCCCGGATTCTCGACCGTCAGGAAAGACAAGATTGAGCTGCCGTCGAACTTCACGTCGACGATCAACGCCGATTTGAAAGTCGGCACCGTCGAGGAGACCGTCACGGTGTCCGGCGAATCGCCCGTCGTCGACGTGCAGACGAATATCAAGGCGCAGGTGCTGTCACGCGACATCCTCGATGCGGTTCCCTCCTCGCACACGATTCAATCCATCGGGCAGCTCGTTGTCGGAGTCGGCTTGACGGCGCCCGACGTCGGCGGTTCGCAGGCAATGCAGCAGACCTACTTCACGGTACACGGCCTCGGCGCCGCGCAGACCTCGGTGCTGATCGACGGCATGATCGTCAACGGCCTTCAGGGCGACGGCGCCATCCAGAGCTACCTGAACGAGGGCGCCAACCAGGAAATGGTGTATCAGACGGGCGGCGGCACGGTGGATTCGCCGACCGGCGGCGTCAAGATCAATATCGTTCCGAAGGAAGGCGGCAACCGCTTCAGCGGGTCGCTCTTCGAGGGGTACGAGAGCAGTTCGCTGCAGAGCGATAACCTGACGAGCCGACTCGCCGCGGCCGGTGTGAAATCCGTGGACAAGATCGGCACCTACAACGACACCGACTTCACGCAGGGCGGCCCGATCAAGAAAGACAAGATGTGGTTCTTCGGATCGGTACGGTTCTTCACCGTCAACAAGCCGATCTCGAACACGTTCAAGTCGGACGGCACGGCCGCCGGCGTTCAGGGCTGTCAGAGCGCCCTCGCCGGACGGGGCGGCACGCTGTGCCCGCAGGGCGTCGACGATCAGCATCAGTACAGCGGCCTCGCGCGCATCACGTGGCAGGTCAGCCCCCGCAACAAGTTGTCGGGTTATTACGACAAGATTCACAAGTCCCGTGGCGCCGCGATGAACCCTGGCGACGATCAGGCCACGTCGTCGGTGGTCTGGAATTCACCGCTGTACACAACAAACAGTGTCAAGTGGGCGTCCACGGTAAGCAGCAAGCTGCTCATCGAAGGTGGGTATTCGGGGAACCTGGAGCGATACAACAATCTCTATCAGCCCGGGATCGAGAAGGTCTACGGGTCGCCCGAATGGTTCGCGAACGCACGCCATGTCGACAGCGGCGCCGGGTTGACCTGGAAGGCGTCCGGCACCGAAAACGGCGTGTATCCGGACCGCTTCAACGCGCAGGCGTCTGCGACTTACATCACCGGCACGCACAGCATCAAGGTCGGGTTCCAGGACTCGTGGGGGCCGTTCAATCGGAACTCGCGTGCGAACGGTGACTTGTATCAGAACTACACGCAGGTGAACGGGGTCGAGACGCCGCAGACCGTCACCGTGTATGCGACACCGGCCTACTGGAGAGACCGGCTCAACGCCAACCTCGGCATCTTCGCGCAGGATATCTGGACGATGAACCGGCTGACCGTGACCTATGGAGGCCGCTGGGAATACGTCAGCGAGCAGGTTGACGGACAGGCCGCACAGCAGGGCCGCTTCGCGAACATCCCTGCGTTCGAAGACAAGAAGATGCCGATCTGGAAGAGCTTC
>JBKPDW010000189.1:0-7200 GCA_046728115.1 Acidobacteriota bacterium
GTTGTGCACGGGCTTACTGAACGTCAGACGCGTTTCCTCGTCACGGTCATGTGCACTCAGGAGTGTTCGTCCGCCGGCAGTACGCCGCGTACGCCGGGATCGCTCAGGGGCAAAAGGTCCACGACTTCATCGAGAAGCTCCTATTCCGGCGGTTCGCGACTCCGATCGAGCTCGGTCGACCGGACGGACCAGAATCTTTCAGGTTCATCACAAGCCGCTCTATACGGCCATCGGTGAGCCGGACAACCGCAACCGCCGGCGAGCGACCCGTGGCGGTCATCAGCCAGGCGATGGCACGTCGCTACTGGCTGGACTGGGACGCACGCGCCGGGTCGCGTCCTCCGCCGGCCGGATCCGGCCGAGGCCGAACTGATGATCGTCGGCGTGGCAAGCGACATCAATATGCGATCGCTCGGGGAAGCCCCCCGCGACGTCGTCTACGTGCCCTATACCCAGAGCGAGGGCATCCCGCTGCTCAACTTCGTTGTCCGCGCGGCGACCGGTCCGACTCAGATCTCGCTCTCGCTGACAGCCGCAGCTCGGGAGGATCCGGACGTGCAGGTCGTCCAGTCCACGACGATGGCGCAGCATCTGGCGATGTCGCGTCTGCCGTCGCAGATGGGCGCGTTCATGCTCTCGGCGTTTGCCGCGATGGCCATGGCGCTGGCGGCCGTCGGTGTGTACGGGATGGTGCGCTACACCGTGGCCATGCGCACGCGCGAGGTAGGGATCCGCATGGCGCTCGGGGCTGACGCCGTCAGCGTTACGCGGCTGCTCGCGACGCACGGCGTGCGACTGGTGCCGGTTGGCGGCGTTATCGGCGTGGCCGTGTCGCTGCTCGCGGCACGCTTCCTCGCGACGCTGCTCTTCGGCGTCGGCACGTTCGATCCTGCCGCCCTGACAGGCGCGCCGCTCGTGCTCGGCGTCGCGGCATGGCTGGCTGCCTATCTGCCCGCGCGGCGCGCCAGTCGCGCGGACCCGCTCGCCGCTCTGCGCACCGACTGATCAACATCCACCAGCGGTGAAGCGGTCGAGAGCTCACTTGGGATACCGCGTCCCCGGCGTCGCACCAGTAATCGTGCGACGCAGCTAAATTCAGTGGCGCGGTACTGGCTGCGGGTCGGCAATGCGAAACGCCGATCTGTGGGCCATTCAGGAACGGGCCGGACACCAGGACCTGGGTACGACCCAGCGTTACATGCACCTCAGTCCGGCCGCGCTCGACGCCGCGATTCGCTTGTTGGAGACGGGCACCGACATGAGCCGAATGGCCGTGGAGAAATAGTGGAGGCGGCGGGAGTCGAATTCGAGATGGCGTATTCCGTTAGGCGGTTGACGGCGCGTCACTTCTGTTGCCATCTCGCTCAGATTGAAGGACTTGACGCTGCTCGCTGATTCCACTCGAGTCCTCGAGTTTCCTCGACACTCGACCCGATTCATGGAGGCATTTTGGAGGCGGCGGGACGCTGTTCCCGCCGCCTTGCCTTGACTGCAATCAGCGGAGGTTCAAATCTCGGGCCTGCAACCGCCAGTACTTGCAGCTGTGGAGCGGGGCGGCGTGACGCCGAACCGCGATTCTGTCGGTACACGAACAGCGTGAATCGGTTCAGGTCGGCCATGAGCCACGAAGAGCGGAGCTGCGGTCTCGGGGATGTGTCAGCCCGGACGAAGGAGCAGCGATCAGGCATCTGGGTGTGGACGCCTTGCGAGTTCGCTGACGTGCGCCACATCGATGCTGGCTCTGCGCCGATCACGACGCCAGATTGTCCGGTGCTGATCGTCAAAAAGCGAGGACCGTCTGTATCATCGGCGTCCAGCCGTTCAAGCCTGCGGTATACGGAGTAAAGGCCCCGCTATAAGGAGCTCCGTGGACCCGGATCAGCTCTGCGTTGAGCCACAGCCGCTCGGTCGGAAGGAAATACCACTTGGCACCACCGCCATACTCATGAGAGTCACCAAACTGCCCGAAGACCTTGGACCCGCGCCCATAAAGCACGACGGTTTTGGGAATGACGAAATGACCCGCCGTCAACTCGAAGCCGTGGTCATATGTGGATGCGAGCGGCAGCGGTCCGTCGGCTTCGAAGTTGTTTAGCCAACGCATGAAGTACTGCGCGTTGACCGCAAGCCCGTTCCACTTGATTCCGCCGTCGATCGCCCACATCTTGTACGTGGCATTGTCGACCGTTACGCCGGGCGCAAACGCGCCCGTCGAGAATGTGAGCACGCCGTCGGAATTATAGAGTGAAGTGTTCTCGGGACTTGATTGGTCGAGATTTGAAAAACGGTCCTCCCGGGATCTCGTAAACGAGGTGCCAATTCGGATCCGAGTCTTTTTGGAGGAGAAGTAATCATCGTACATGTTGCGTGATTTGCCAGGTTCACCGTAAGGTCCCAGCGGTTCCCACCAGGCGCTGCCGGAAACCAGCAGATTCGTATCGATCTTCGATGCCGAGATATTCAAAGTATTGAGACCGTTGCCGACGAACACCAAATAATTCAGCCCGTTCACGGGTTCTCCGTTTGCCCAGACGCCCTGGGTGAAGCCGGGACGGAAGAAGTTGTCGGCCATGCTCCTATCGATCGCCGCAAAAAATGGAAAGGTGTTAACCAGTGATCGGCTGCCTGGAACCCCGGTGTAACCTGCAGTGAGGGTAAGGGCTTTGTTGAATCGCCAGCCCACGTTACTGGCGACGACGATCGATGCAGCCCCGGCGGAAGTCCAGACGGTGAAGCTATAGCGCAGCCTCGTGTCGAAGATGAAGCCGCCTAATATGAACATCGCGCGATTGACCGTGATGTCGTTGCGTCGATGAACCTCGCGGACGACGCCCAGGTGGTCGGTGAACTCTTCGTCGGACGAAAGTGTATTGAGATAACGAAGCTGGGTATTGATGTTGAAGTTCAGCAGGAAAGGTACCTTGGCATTCTCGGGAGTTTGCCAGATGACTATTCCATCTTGATAACGATCGTCGTGGTTCTGCGTTGCAGCAACAGATGCCGGCTGGGAGGACGTGCGTGCTGAATCTGTCACCGCCTGTGGGGTGTTCAACGCGGTATCCGCTGTCGGCACCGCGGCATCTGCCGTTGTCGGCAGTTCATTGGGCTGGCCGACGATCGACGGATCGGTTGCCACGCCCCCGTCAACCCGTCGCTGCAAACGGTCAATCTGTTCAAGCAGTATCTTTTGCTGCTCCTCGATCTTGCGAAGTAGGTCTCGGAGCGCGAGGTTCTCCGTCTTCACGGCGTCGATTTCGCTTTGCTGATCCTTTGGCTTGGAGTCCTGAGCCGCGACCCCGCCCTCTGCAGAACTTGGTTCGGGTGTCGAAACGGCGCCCGTGCTGTCTGGCCTGGGTACAGGAGACTGTCCGAAGGCGGAAGTCGTGAAGCAGGTAACTGCCGTCAACGCCAATGCGACCGAAGCCCTGATGAATGCGCGGGGTAGTGACACGTTAAGTTGCCATCCGGAAGCCATCCCTAATGATCGAAGTACTGGAATTGCGACACTCACCAAGCCACAGACGTTTCCCATGACTTGGCGAGCCATCGCGCGGTGAGGAATGGAGGCTCCTCGCAGAACGATTCCCAAGCCGAGTTCGAGCGAGGAGCCCGATTCGATCAGCAGAGCGTTACGGACTGGGCGAGGCCAGCCTCACTTGTTTCCTTGTACTTGCTGTTCATGTCTTTGGCGGTCTCGGCCAGGGCCATCACGGTTGCGTCGAAATCGACGCGGTGCCTGGACGCGATCTCGTTACTGGCGATCGCGTAGGCGGTCCAGGACTTGACCGCGCCGAAGGCGCAGCGCTCGATGCACGGAACCTGCACGTAACCAGCGACCGGGTCGCAGGTCATCCCCAGGTGATGCTCCAGCGCCGATTCGGCAGCATTCTCGACGATGCGCGATTCTGCGTCGTACGCCGTTGCGACCAATGCTGCAGCCATTGACGATGCCACGCCTATCTCGGCCTGGCAGCCGCCCTCGGCTGCAGATAGGGTCGCATGGTGCTTGCACAGGTAACCGATCGCCGCAGCGGCGAGCATGCCCTCACGGACCTTCTGCCTATCGACCTTCCGGACCTCGAGGAGCCCATAGACCAGCGCCGGCATGACGCCGGCGGAACCGCCCGTCGGAGCCGTGATCACGAGATGGCCACGCCCGTTTTCCTCGGATGCCGCCAACGCAAATGCCGACAGGGTGCCGATACCGCGGTCTGCTTGATACTTGTCGTCCATGGCGCGCTTGTAAACAGTGGCTGCCTTGCTGTGCAGTTTGATCGGGCCGGGCAGCACGTCGTCCTCCGACATCGAAAGCCCAGACTTCACCGTCGCGACCATTGCATTGATGATCTTGTCGATGAAGGCGTAAACCTCCGCTTCCGACCTGCCCGCGATCGACATCTCGTTGGCCAGCATGATCTTGGCGATCGTGGTCTTGTTGTTGTCGGCGTGGGCCCGCAGCTCCTTCATCGTACGGAACGGGTATTTCGGCGGGTTCTTCGTCGGGGGCGTATACCCCTTCCACTCGATGAATCCACCGCCCACTGAGTAGTACTCCTGCTCGAGCAACACCTCGTTGCCGGCGAGGAGCTTGACCGTCATCGTGTTTGGGTGTTTGAAGTCGCCTTTGGTCGCATCGTAGATGACGTCCTTGAGGCTCACGTCAATTGTCTTGGTGCCAAGCTTCACCGGGAACACCTGGTCAGGCTGGTCTCGTAAGCTGTCCAGAAACTTCGGGTCGACCGTCGCCGGTTCTTTCCCGACCAGCCCTGCGAGCGCGGCTCGCTCCGTGCCGTGTCCTTTGCCCGTCGCGCTGAGGCTGCCGAACAAGTTCACCTGAAGCTTCGTCGCCTTGGCCAGTTTGTCGGCCGGCAGTTTGGTGGCTTGCTGGTAGAAATCGTAGGTGATGCGCATCGGACCAATCGTGTGCGAACTGGAAGGGCCCGGGCCCACCTTGTAGAACTCGTCCGCGGTCGTCAACACCGGCCCGCTCCCCTTCTTCACGACGTTCAGGTCGGCAGCCAACGGGACCGCGGGCGCAGCGGCCTTCGGTGCGGCTTCGGCTGCTGGCGGAGGGGCGGTTCGTTCGGTCTCCGATCGCGTGCAGCCGTTCATCACCGCAGCCGCCGAGATCACGGCGCTGCGCATGATGAACTTCCGGCGGTCGAGGCCGGCCGGTATCTCCGACGGCACCTGCGCCGAGGGATCGAGCGGAGCGAGGTCATCGTCTCTCATGTTTTCTCTCTTGGACATTGCGCTTCACTGGCTCCTTTCCGGTGAGGATAGGACCGCTCGCGCGTTGTGCTGACCGCGATCGAGCGGCCGGTTCGCTGACCGGCTGTTTCAGTTTGTCAATTCTCGAGGCGGCAATTACCTGAGAGTACTTCAACAACGACGGGGCTCGCGCCAAATCTTCCCTGGTTCCCCGGCCATCCCCTCGGGCCGGGTGGATATCGTCAGAACAGGCTCTCACCGCTGGAGGACTTGCCGCGAGCTGAGCAAGGCGTGGGCCAGACAAACGCTGAAGAGACGATCGCAGGAAATTGCCCGGAATCAGGTGAGCGTAGCCTCCGGCGGGAGGCCATAACTCCGACGTGACGGAGTCATCGAACGCTCGACTCCGCCCGCCGAATGCGGGCCCATGCGGCGAATAGCACAGCTCGTCGGTGATCAACCGTGTGCGCGCCGCTCACCACGTCGCGCAACCGCTGAACGAGTAACGTCGAACTCACCCGCCAAGGGCGCCGCGTCATGTCATTGAATGCCAGGAAGCTTTCCGGCGATGCCGAACGTGCTGAGCGGTTGTACCGACCTCGTGGCTTGAGCCGCTCAGGGCTACCCGCGGAATTTACCTGCTCGTCCATCGCTTGACCGGCGCGCAGTACGTGGGCTCGGCGACAGGGTCAGACGGCTTTCTTGGTCGTTGGCGTGGGTACAGTGACGGACATGGCGGCAATGTCGCGCTGCGCGAGCTTGGGCACGGTGCTGAGGAGTTCGATGTGCGGATTCTGGAAACCGTCGGATCCGCGGCAACCGTTCAAGACGTGTACGACTTGGAGTCGCTCTGGAAGGAGAAGTCAGGGTCGCGCGTGCAAGGGCTGAACCGCAATTAGGCACTGCATCGAGCTGCTGAATTGGCCCGAGTTCGTCGCGCGAACAGCGATGAGCGTGAGAGTCAGACCATGCGGGCCCGAACGGTGGACGGTGGATCTGATCTACCGACGTTGCCGCAGCTCACGCCGGTTGCGCCGCGGGCGCTCGAGCCGCCGGTCGTCGTGCCCGGCGACGAGGAGACGCCGCCGCACTGAATGCCGGATGGGGCCATGGGCTCGTTCGGATGGGCGGACCGGGGGGCGGTGGTCCCGATTGAGGTTCCCCCTGGGTCCTCTTCGAGCGGAGGCGGCACGGGATGGAGATCGAGAGCCCCCGGGGTGGTTCCACTCCGCGACGGATGGATCGGAAAGGTGAAAGTTGCTATCGTCCTGCTGAGACGCGCCGATGATGTATTTCGGATCGAAGCAGTTGATTTCGTAGACAGGCTCGATGACGAATCGAATCCTGTTTGTGCAGCGGGTTAGCGTTGGCGGTGATTTTGGAAGCCCGAGCACGGTAATCCTCCGGGAGTCCGCGCATGACCATCACGATCCCGGCTCATTTTGAGGTCTTCAGTAGGCACACCTACCTGCAATTCGCAGAAGCGGTGTTGCCCGCCAGGTCGGTCGCTGTCACGAAGGCATCTGCGCGGCCCACTTCGAAATGCCGGATGCCATCGGCGCCAGTCGAATCGAGCAGCCGGACGCCCGGCCGGCCTGTCAGCTGGAGCTGGATCACCTCGCCGTTGTTGAGGATGTACGGGCCGAGGCGGATTGCTATCGCCCGGTTGCAGCCGTCTTCCGCAGCCACCCGGAAGGTGTTCCCCTGCGCATTGACCGCCGTGCACGTGACCGTTGGAGGCGTCGTGTCGGGGAGCGGTTCGATGCCAATCGACGGCCGCGTTTGGCAGCCGTCGGCTGTTCCCACGATCTCCGATGTTTGCGTGCCCAGATCTATCTCATCGATGCGGCACTTGTCGCGCACGCAGCCGGCGCGGAAGTGCAGCGCCGTCGCGAGTACCACGTGGAGCTGCACCGTCTGGCGACGCAAATCGATCAGGCCGGTGACGTCCTCGCTCGGCCGCTGGTACTGCGTTTCAGGCTGCGGTAC
>JBKPDW010000190.1:0-6022 GCA_046728115.1 Acidobacteriota bacterium
GTAGAACATGAAGTATAGGGCCTCCACCGCCGCGTGATTCCAACTTTTTCAAGAAGCGTTCGTCACCACTTCCTTGACACCTGCACCGCTCCTGGAGTTGGTGGCACGCCAGGTCGTGCCGTGTTTCCTTGACGACCGCCGCATTGCGGCGGAACGATTGATGTAATGCAGCATGTGCTGCGTGAAAGGTATGACTGATGACCGAATCACGAATCGCGTTCAGCCCGACGCCGGCCGCAAACGCCACGTCGTTCTCCTTGAGGGCAATCATGCGCGCGATCGCGACCGGCGAACTGAAGTCCGGCACGATCGGACGCCGACGAATCATCGACGCCGCCGACTTGGATCCCATCCTCCGCCGGTCAGCATAGCCGCTCGAAGGGGCTTCGCGACGTGATGAACCGGATCGCGTAGCGAGGCTCGCTCGCCGCCGCTCACAGCCCGGAGACTCGCAGCGACGGACGAAACGGGAAACCTGCGCGCAGCGCTCGCGCCTGCCTGGCGCAACGATCGCGGCAAGTTTGGCTTAGACGAAATGCAGACGACCTTCACTGGGCCGCTCTCACTCGCAAGCGACCGACAGCATGCCGGCAGAACGCCCTGCGTTCTTGTCTATATGAACGCGAGTTCGAGCGCAGATCCAACCACGCTCGCGCTCACTTTTCGGAACTCGAGCTTATTTCCAACGGCGACAATGACCGTTGTGGTCCGGACCGTGTCCGTTTTCCTGGAAAGGAGCAGACGGCGCCGCATACTTGCCAAGGGCAGTTGGGGCTGGACGCGTTGGTCCACAATCGTGGCGAGCGACCCCTCCGTACAGGGCGCGGGGTCAGGCGGCGCGCCAAAGAGGGGGCGAGCATTGTCGACATTGCGGTGTGATATCAGAACCCCGGTTGTCCAAAGAACACGCCCTCGTTGCCGATGGGACTGGCCAAGATACCAAAGGCGCTGACTTTGTAAGCAAGTCCCGGGATGAGCCCATATGCGTCAATGTTGTTCCCGCCTCGGACTCTGGTCGATAGTTGGATCTTGATGCGGAAGAACGTGTCCTGTGGATTTTGTTTCACCAATGTGACGTGATTGATGGCGATGACCTCGTATCCCATCGCATCAGCCTCATCTGGAGCCAGCTGATCGTGGCCGCTCGCACCGACCAGCGGGCACATCTGCCTCACGCTTTGCCAATGGGGTCCGACGATCAAGGTCACGTCATAATCCACCCAGGTTTTCTGTTGCGGACTGTCGTTACCACCAGTTCCGTACATTGGATCCTGGCCCCAGACAAATTGAGCGAAACCGGAGAACGTGAATAGAGATCCAGTGGAGCCTGGAAGCGAAACGTTCATCCATTTTTCAATCGACACGCTGGTGGGCTTGATGGCGGTGGCCATGGTGACTCCTTCGATTTGATCGAATGAAGTAGAGAACTCTCACACCCAGCAAGGCACATTCAAACGCCGTTGCCGCGCGCTCGCCATGAGCGCCATGAATTAAGGATTGTCGCGCAACCGCGCCAGGAAGGGATCGGCGGTCGAGAAAAATTCCGGATTGAGAACCTCAGCCGCATCCGGCGAAACGACTGGCGATCCCTTCCATCGGATCAACGCCCACCCGAGCTTGTGATTCGACAGGTGTGATTCGATCGGTCCGCCGAACCTCTGGAAGGAGTGCCAACACCGGTCATCCGCGGCACACCCCAGTTCGACTGCTCCAACTAATCAGACAGCAGAATGGAGATATCGAGCGCTGGCCGTAGAGCTGCCGCTTCTGGAGCTCAACGTCGCGCCACTCGAGTGCCAGAATCTTTCGCACGCCCTGCTTCGCCGCTCAGGAGCACGATCACGTGCGTGGCTCGATCGAGTGCCTTCGCGGCTGCAGTCAGCCGCACGTACTCTTCGAAGTTGTCGAATCCCGCGGTGAGGGCCCGTCCAAGGGCTCAGCCTTGCGCTTTGCGCTCGCTCCGAGAGCGTCTCGGTCGGATCGGCGGAGCCGAGATCCAACGGCTGCAGCCCAGGGCCCGCCCGCATATACTCATCGCAATCGTTTTGCCTTGTTTTCAGCGTGGTCTTCAGCAAAGGGCCGTCGACGGCCTCAGCGTGACCTCGCCGAGATATCGAGTTGACGTTTTTCTGCGGGTTTTCGTTCATTCCATGAGGCCTCGTGCCGCCACTCAGCTCTGATCGCTGGCGCGCGCTCAGCCCGTTCCTGGACGAGGCACTCGAACTGACCGGTGACCGTCGCGCCGCTTGGCTCGAGGCGATCTGCGCGCGCGACGCGGCTCTCGGTGCCGACCTGCAAAGTCTGCTCGCCGAGCATGAGGACCTGCATGAGTCCGGGTTTCTGGATCATGCGCTTCCGCTGGCCGACCGCCCGGCCGAAACGCAGTCGCTGGAGGGACAGGTCGTCGGGGCTTACCGCCTCATCTCACTCATCGGGCAGGGCGGGATGGGCAGCGTATGGCTCGCTGAGCGTTGCGATGGACGCTTCGAGGGGCGCGCGGCAGTCAAGCTGCTGAACATCGCGCTCATGGGACGCGCCGGCGAAGAGCGGTTCTGGCGCGAGGGCATTTTTCTCGCGAAAGTGACCCATCCGCACATCGCTCGCCTCATCGATGCGGGTGTAACGGCCACGGGCCAGCCGTACCTCGTCCTCGAGCACGTGAACGGTCAGAACATCGACCGGTACTGCGACGAGCATGCGCTCGGAATCGAAGCGCGCATCCGTCTCTTTCTCGATGTGCTGGAGGCCGTGGCTCACGCACACGCAAACCTGATCGTGCACCGCGACATCAAGCCGGCCAATGTGCTCGTCAGCGTGGATGGCCGGGTCAAGCTGCTCGATTTCGGCATTGCGAAGTTGCTCGAGAACGACGCGCAATGGGGCGATTCGCAGGTTGCCGAGGCGAGGTCGCTCACGCGAGAAGGCGGCGCGGTGCTGACCCCGGAATACGCAGCCCCAGAGCAGGTCGGGCACGGGCCAGTCACAACCGCCACCGACGTGTACGCACTTGGCGTGCTCCTGTACGTGCTGCTGAGCGGCCAACATCCGGTCGGAAGCGCCGTTCGATCACCTGCCACGCTCATCCGCGCCATCGTCGAAGTCGAGCCCCGTCGGATGTCCGACGTGGTTGCCGGCCGGAAAGAAACACCGGAGACGCTCACGCGTCACGCCGCGCAGTGCGGCACAAGCGTGAGCAGGCTGTGCCGGTCGCTCCGAGGGGATCTCGACACCATCGTCGCGAAGGCCTTGAAGAAGAACGCGCGGGAGCGCTACGCCTCTGTGACGGCGCTTGCCGATGATCTCCAACGTTTTCTGCGGCACGAGCCGATCAGCGCCCGACCCGATACGCTGCGGTATCGGGGAGCCAGGTTCGTCAGGCGACATGTGCGCGGCGTGGCGGCGGCTTCCGTGGTTGCCCTCGTGCTCTGCGGCTTCACGGTGTTCCACGCGAGCCGCCTCGCGACAGAGCGCGACCGTGCACAGCGCGAGGCGCTGAAAGCAGCCAAGGTGAGCGAGGCACTCTCCGGCCTGCTGATGAGCGCCGATCCTATTGCGAACCGCGCGGCGCCGGACGCGCTGGCGATCCGCGGGCTGCTCGATGCCGGGGCCGAGCGGGTGCAGCGAGAGCTGGTGGGCCAGCCCGAGGCGCAGGCCGAGATTCTCACCGTCATGGGAAGGATCTATCGTCGGCTTGGAGCGTACGACAGAGCGCAGAACCTGCTCGAACGAGCGCTCGCCAGTGGACGGGAGGCGTTCGGCGCCGACCATGTGAGGGTGGCGGAGACCCTTCACGATCTCGGGTCGGTGGCGGCTGAGAAGGGCGACTACCGAACGGCTGTCGCAAGCCTTGAATCGGCGCTGAGCATACGCCGCAGGATCCACGGCCCGGAGCACGCGAGCGTCGCGGATACTCTTGCCGAGCTCGGGCGCGTCTACCAGGATCACGGATTCAACGACCGCGCCGACCCGCTTCATCGCGAAGCGCTGCGGATCAGGCGAAAACTGAATGGCGAGGAGCACGGGGAAGTCGCCGTCAGCTTGAGCGATCTTGCGTCGGTTCTGCGGCTGAATGGCGACCTCGCGGGCGCCGAGACGCTCCTTCGGCAGTCGCTGGAGTTGAACCGCAAGGCACGCGGCGAGGCTCACGTGATGACGGCGACGACGTTGCACGATGTCGCCCTGGTCACTGCGGCGAAGGGCGACCGCGCTGGCGCCGAATCACTGTTTCGCAAGGTCATGGACACTCATCGGAAGGCGCTGGGGGAGAGTCACCCGCTCGTGGCCGTGACGCTCAATAGCCTGTCACGGGTTTTGCGTGACGAGGGACGATACAACGAGGCGGCGGCCGCGCTCCAGACCGCCTTGGATATCGCGCGCCCGGTGCTGGGGAGCGAGCATCAACTGATCGCGATCTACACGATCAATCTCGGCTCTGTACAGCTTGCACGCAAGGAGCCCAAGGCTGGCGAGGCGCTGCTTCGTGAGGGGCTCCGGATCCGAATGCTGTCGCCTCACCTTGTACCAAATCGCCGACGCATCTTTCCCGAGGACGACTGGAGCATTGGCGCAACGAAGAGCCTGCTCGGCGCATCCCTCGTCGCGCTCGCGCGGTACGGCGAAGCCGAGACCGTGTTGCTGGACGCATACCGGGATCTCAAAGCCCTGCCCGCACCGCCACGTCGGGATGTCGACGCAACCATCGCCCGCCTCATCGAGCTCTACGAGGCGTGGGGCAAGCCCAGCCAAGCGGCGACCTATCGGCAGCTCGCCTTTTGACCGCTCTCGTACGACGCTACTCTTCATAACACCGCCGACAGCGGATCCGCGTCAGTTGCGGTGACGGCGAGCACACGTGCGCTGGCACGAACGCGACGCCCGTCTGGTCGGCCGACGGAAACTGGATTTATGACGTTTCGACGGAGGACCACGGACAGCGCACCGTGATCCTGCGCAAGCCGAGCGACGGCAGTCGTGATGCCTTGACGTGGCTTTGGTATCATCCGCCCTCATGAAGAAGCTGTCTCTCGTCGTCGTGTTCCTGGGGATGGCAGCGGGCATGTCGGGGCAGGACCGCGCCGGGGCGCGCCTGCCCTCGACGGCAAACGGTGAATGGCTGCACTACACAGCGGATCTGCGCGGCAGTCGCAGCGTGCGTCGTTGAGGCTGGTGGATCAGCCGGTCCGCTCACCCTACTGGAAGGCGAGAAGACTGCGCTATCGTCACCTCGTATCAGTCGTGCATCCAAGTTGCGAGCCTGAGCTGAATAATGCCGTCCTGCTGGCCGATATCGAAGAGCCCGCAGATGTGCGGATGGTTCAGCGCGGCGACGGTCTGGGCCTCCGCTCGAACCGCTGCGTTTGAACGCGGACCTTTAGTGCCCACGTGCCGGGTTTAAGCCCACCGCCTTTCAGGCGGTAAGCTTCCAGCCTCCTGATCCGGTGAAGGGGGCTGAATGGGGGAGTACCACCAGAGCGGGCACGCGGTGTGGGATATCAAGTATCACCTGATATGGATCACCAAATATCGATACAAAGTGTTGGTCGGAGAAGTCGGGGAGCGTGCCCGCGATCTGTTGAGGCAGATTTGCGCGGCGCGAGAGGTTCGGATTCTCCGAGGAGCGGTCTCGCCAGACCACATCCACATGTTGGTCGTGGTGCCGCCGCAGTTGGCGCCGGCCAAGCTGGTGGGCTTTCTGAAAGGGCGATCGTCGCGCATGTTGCAGCGCGATTTTCCCCATCTCCGGAAGCGGTACTGGGGGCAGCATCTGTGGGCGCGTGGATATTTCTGTGCGACGGTGGGCGCAGTCGATGAAAAGACCGTGATGCAATACATCGAAAGTCAGAAATGGGACCAAGATGATGAAGGCTTCAGAGTCACAGCGCCCACCGAGCCTTGAGCCGGCTCTCAGCCGGAGCGGCTTCAGGCGGCTTCAGCCGCAAGCCGACTTTCAGTCGGAATCGGAGTCTACCGGCTTTAGCCGGTAGTGGTTTCAACCAGGTGCTCGTGCACGCTAGGTTGGTGG
>JBKPDW010000191.1:0-8822 GCA_046728115.1 Acidobacteriota bacterium
GACCTACTCGGCCGTGCATCAGAACTACGGCAACCCGGACACCTCCACGCCGGAGCAGCGCGCGCGCATCGACGCGGAGCTGGAGAAGTGGGACGGCAAGCCGCTGCCGGCCCGCGAGCGTGAGAGGAATCAGCAAGCCAACCCGGATCGGACCAACGCGTACAGGTATGGCGGCGACTCCCCGACTGGCGGCGCGCAGCCCAACCCCGGCGCCAGCATGAGCGGGATGGGCGGCGGTCCCGGCAGCCACATGAAGCTGGGCTTCCTCTCGGGCAGCATGGACGGAAAACCGCTCTCGAGGCTGCTGCCGAACCGAAAGGAGTGGAGCCACTACTACCAGGGCGCCTCGGTCGGCTTTTCGACGTCCTGGCTCAAGGCGTACGACGACCACGTCGTCGGCCTGCGCTTCACGCCGCGCGACGTAGACAAGACCGACGCCGAGCTGTTCTGGCTGGTCCACCCGGACGCCAAGGAAGGCAAGGACTACGACGTGAAGCGGATGCAGGCGCTCTGGGCAAACACCTACCGAGAGGATCGCTGGATCTGCGAGAACCAGCAAATGGGTGTCATGTCGGAGCGGTTCAACTTCCGCGGAACCGGCCAGCCGTACGCGGAGCAGGAAGGCGGACCCGCGTCGATCTGTCAGTGGTACATGCGAGAAGTCGCCGGGCAACCGCGCGGAAAACAGACCGACGGCGAGTAACGGCCGAAGGTAGAAAATTTAGAAGGTAGAAGGTAGAAGGTAGAAGGAAGAGTCGTTCTAAGTTCTACCTTCTAAGTTCTACCTTCTAAGTTCTACCTTCTAAGTTCGCGAACTCCAGCCCAGGCGATCCGTCCCTCACGATGCAGGAGTCTGCGCTTCTCTCAAGAGGAGTCCACGCGCAATTACCGGAAGTTGTACCGCACGCCCAAATACAGCCGGCGTGGATACGCCCATGCGTTCGGCACGCCGAAATTGACGTTCCCATAAACCACCGACGTAAGGGCTCCATCGCTCTTCTCGTTGAGCAGGTTCCGGATCTCGGCGATGAGATCCGCCTGGTTGCTGAGGAGCTTGAACTTCCGGCTGACCCGCAGCATGACGTACTTCTGGAACGGGGTGCGGTATGTGCCCGGGTTCTGGATGAAGATCGCCGTGCTGCCCTGTGGGAGCGACACGTTCTGCGTCGCGCCATAGGGATAACCCGAGGCGAACGTCATGTTGCTTGCCAACTGGATCTCAGCCCTCGGGATCAAGTAGCTGGCCTGAGCGTTGACCACGTGCGGTCGATCGATCGTTCGCGGTGGCCCCTCGCGATTGATAAAGCTGTTCGGGTCCTGTCCATTGCCTCCGTCGGTTGCTGAATTAGCCCCAATGCTCGGAAGGATTTGGTTGGTCTTGCTGTAGGTGTAGCCGACGCCCGCCATCCATCGGTTCGACATCCGCTTGGTGAACTGCGTGATGATCCCCTTGTAGGTCTCGAAGAGATTCGACGGTGTGTTCAGCAGATAGATTGACGAGGCCGCGGCACTTGTCCGCGGAAACACCGTGAGTTGGTTTCCGAGCGTCGTCGCGATCACCTGCGTTCCATAGGTGGCGCCGATGTCGGTCCAGCCCAACTGATCGTGCCACCGCTTATACGCCACGCTGACGCTGACCGCCATATTGCGCCCGACCTCGCGATCGACGCCAAGTGAGAAGCTGTTCGTGTACGGTGCCTTCGTGTCCGGCGAGATCCTGACGTTCGCCGTCGGATTAACGACCGAGGCGACCGTCGGGTAGGCCACGGTGGACGGATCGGTGCCGGCGACTCCGCACACGACGCACCTCACCGTCGTCACCGTCGGGAGGCCCGGCGTCGCGTTCAGGAAGTCATTGGTGAACGACGGGCGGTAGTACCGTCCGATCGAGCCGCGCAGCACGGTCCTGCCGTCGTCGGTCAGCTTCAAGTTGGCACCGACCCGCGGAGAGAAGGTGTTCCAGGTGTAAAGCGTACCGAGGCCCGGAGTGGTCGCGCCGGTGGTGGGGAAAACGTAGTATTTGACGATCGGCGTGCCCTGCTGGACCAGCTTGGTGCCGTCGATGATGTCCGAATCGGGGCTGATTGACTTCGTCCAGTCGTAGCGGACACCAGGCAGAATGGTCAGACGCTGAAACAGGTTGAGCTCGTCTTCCACCCAGAGGCCGGTCGTCTTCGTTTCGCCTGTGAACTCGGCGGGGTTCGCGACCTGCGCCTGCGTGGGCACTCCGTTGGTGGTCTGATAGCGGACGCCCCCCGAATAGACCTGCTGCTGCGTGATGTAGCTCCTGTTCACCTGCCCGCCGGCCCGGACGTTGTGCGTTATGTTCTGGGCGGAGATGAACTTGCTGAGCTTGAAGTCGCCAGCGTGTCGCGAGGGGACCTGGGACGAGTTGCCGGGGAAGTAGCCGCCGCTGCTCACGCTGGTCCCCAGGTCCTGCACCGCCGGAGTCGTGATGTCCGTCTTCGACAGGTTCGGGCCCATTCCGATGAAAGAAGTCGGCTGCGTATAGTAGCTGTAGTGAGCCGCCAGCACGGTCGTCGAGTTGAGTATCCAATTCAGTTCCGTGCCGGAGAGGCGAATATCACCCGGATACCAAGCGAGCGCTGTGGCCGGCGTCGTGACTGTTGGAAACGTGCTGAGGTACTGCCACCACTCGTAAAGGCCGGTCTGGTTCAACGTTATCTTGTCGTTGATCCTCCACGTCACCTTCCCGGACAACCGGTCGTCGTAGCGCTGATACACGTCGACGACCGGCTGCGCGTCGGTGCCAGGTTGCCGGAACTGCCACCCTACCTTCGTGCCACCGAAATACCACCAGACGCGGTCGTGGACGATCGGGCCGCCGCCGTGTGCGGAGTAATCGGGGTTCCAATACCATTTGAAAGCCGTTTGCGCGCCGTCAGTGCACACGTTGCCTGGGTTTGCTCTGTTCGTGCACGCCAGGAAGACCGGCGTCGCGGACGAATTCTTCTCAAGCCAGTAATACCGTGCGTCGCCACGGAACTGGTTGGTGCCCGATTTCGTGATGACATTCATCACGCCGCCCTGCGCCTGCGCGTACTCGGCCGACGCGCCGAGCATCGTGACGCTCACCTCCTGCACGTTGTCCACGTCGCCGATCGCATAGCCGCCGCCGGTCAGCGCGTTGTTGTAGGGCGCGCCATCCTGGGTCATCGCGACCTCGCTGTTGGACGACCCCATGATGTTGACGCCGTTCGTGGCGTTGTAGCTCGACGCCGTCGCGCCGGGCAGGCGGCTCGCGTAGTCGGTCTGTGCACGACGCTCGAGCGGCACCGCTTCGACCTGCTCCACTGTTTGAACCTGCGTGATCCCCGCCCGCCGTGTGTCGACGACGGGCGATTCGCCGGTCACCGTGATCGATTCAGTCACAGCGCCGACGGCGAGGCCGACGTTGCGCTCGACCGTACCACCCGCCGTGACGCGCAAATCCTCTTCCTTGTACGAGCTGAAGCCGCTCAGCTCGACGGTGATCTTGTAGACGCCAGGCGGCAGATCGAGGAGCTGATATTCCCCCTGCCCGTTTGTCGTCGCGGTGACGGCTCGGCCCGGCATCACCGGCGAGGTGGCCGTTACCGTCGCGCCGGGGAGGACGGCCTTCGACGCGTCCCGCACCACACCGAGGATTCTGCCAGTAGTCTGCGCATACGAGGGGCACGCAAGTACCAGCCCCACGATGAGGAAGACCGCCGTTCGAAGTTTCATCGCCCACCTCGCTTCGAGTACTCGATTGTTGTCATGTCCGCCCTTACTTGAGAGAGACTGTCCACGAAAGTCGGACGACGAGGAACACCGCCGTTCGAAGTCTCATCGCTCAAATCGCTTCTGCCGACTTGTCTCTAACTGTGTCTTGCTTCTACACTTCGGTCTCCGCGGAGTCAAGTCATTACTTCTCAGGTTTTGTCGTTCTTCCGGCGCGAAATCCAACCAGGCGTGCGCTGCTAGAATCGCGTTGAAAACGCCTTCGCAACGAGGGACACCATGAGAGGCTTGCCGAGGTTCGTCAATATTTTGTGGCCTGCCGCCGCGACTGCGATGCTCGTTGGAATCGTCTGGTCCGGCCGCGCCGCAGCACAGGCGGGCGCGCCGTCAGCGCAGAGGCCGCCGGCATCGGCGACGGCGCAGACAGCGGAACAGGCCTTCAAGAACATTCAAGCGCTCAAGGGGATTTCGGTCGACGATTTCATGGGGACGATGGGGATCATGTCGGCGGCGCTCGGCTTCGACTGCGCCGAATGCCACAAGGGCGCGGGCACCGACAACGTCGATTGGGCGTTCGACACGCCGCGCAAACGGACCGCGCGCCGGATGGTCGAGATGGTGGCGATGATCAATCGCAGCAGCTTCGGAGGGCGGCAGCTCGTCACTTGCTGGACCTGCCACCGCGGCCGCGATCGGCCCGTGGTGACGCCGGCGATGGAAACCGTCTACGGCACCCCCGCGGCCGAGACGGACGACGTCGTGATGGCGGCTCAAGGATCCCCGTCGGCCGACCAGGTTCTCGACCGATACATCGACGCCGTCGGCGGCGCGCAGCGGCTCGCCGGTCTGACCAGTTACGTCGCGGAAGGAACCAGTGTGGGCTTCGGCGGGTTCGGCGGCGAGGGCCGCGTCCAGATTTTTGCCAAGGCGCCGAATCAGCGGACGATGATCATCGATTTCAAGGACGCACCGGACCGCGACGCGTCCATCAGAACGTTCGACGGCCGCGCGGGCTGGCTCCGAACGCCGCTGAGCGTGTTAGGCGAGTACGAGTTGAGCGGCAGTGAGCTGGACGGAGCGAACGTCGACGCGCAACTCTCCTTCCCCGGCCGCATCAAGCAATCGCTCACGAACTTCCGCGTCGGCTGGCCGACGACGATCAGCGATCTGCCGGCTCCATCGAGCCAGGGTCAGCCGGTCGAGATGATCGGACAGGAACGCGAGGTCAACGTGGTCCAGGGCACCGGACCCCGCGGCACGCTCGTCACGCTCTATTTCGATGCGAAGTCCGGGCTGCTGATGCGGACGGTGCGGTACGGCAACTCGCCGATCGGCCGGCTGCCGACACAGATCGACTACGGCGATTACCGCGACGTCGGCGGCATCAAGTTCCCGTTCCGCATGACGTTCGCATGGCTCAACGGCCGCGACGCCATTCAGCTGAATACGTTGCAGACGAACGTCTCGATCGACGCCGCGAAATTCGGCCGCCCGGCGCCGGCAAAAGGACGGTAGTCGGGACTACTTTTTCTTTTCTTCCGGCGCGCCCGAATCGGGTGAAGTCAAGAGGAGCGTCCGCCCGTCCGGCAGCGTCATCTCGCCGCCGTTGGCTTTGTGCGTGCCGCCCTTGGCGGCAAAGCCTTTCACGCGGATGACCGTGCCGATCGGCACCATGCTCTTGTTGAAGCCGCGGCGCAACAGCACGTTCGGGCTGCCCGCCTCGATCATCCACGTTTCCGTTTTGCCGTCCGGACCAGGCACGTCGAGGTGAATCCAGGCATGTGGGTTGACCCACTCCAACTTGCTGACGGCACCCTTGAGATCGACGGGCTTGTTGGCGTCGAATTCCGAGCTGAAGGCATGGTGAGCACGGGTCGTTGCGACGGCGACGATCGACACGAAGCCGGCGGCCAGGGCCGTTCTCAGTACGGCGTAGATGTACAACCGGGTGCCGCACCCAGGTGAGAACGGCCCCAGCATGAATGAAGTTGATCGCATGATTCCCTCCGATGGGCTCGTAGCTGCGGCGTCTACTTCGAACGCTTCTTCGCGGTGCCCGTGTTTGCCTTGTCCTTCGCCCGGGCGTTTTCGAGCAAGGTTTCGAGCGATCGATTCCCCTCGTGGCATGCGTACTCGAACACGCGCTCGTCCGTCTTGTGCATCGGCACCGCGGCGCTCCACGGACGCGCCCACGTCGTGGGGTCGTTGAGGGTGAATTCGTAGAGGAGCGTGTCCGCGTCGGTGCGCGTGAAGCGCTCGATGAGATGCATGTTCTCGTCGGTGCCGCCGTACTGGCGGAACATCAGCGTCGCTACGCCCTGCGGGTTGAAGTTCGTCGTCTCGACCACGAGCATGTCGTTCTCCCACCGCCCTCGCGAAATTCCCGAGTAGTCGCGAATCGCCGGCGAAGGCGCGGGTCGATTGTCGAGCGGCACGATCCGCGCGTCGTGGATCATCTCCGTGTAGATCACGAAATGATCGCGCGTCTGGAACAGCTGCAGGACGTTGCTCTGGTTCCCGGGAATGATCGGCGGCCCTGTGCTCCACCCGAGAATGCATCGGTCCGCCAGCCCGAAATCCTCCGGTCCGTCGCCACGCGCAAACGCAGCCGTCCGCTCGTCGCGGCGCGCCGCCGCCAGGAGGGTCGGTTGCGGAATCTTGCCATCCGGCGGATCGGTGATGAGCGACGTGCTTCTTGACCAATCGGCCTTGATGAGCAGGTCGTCGAACACCTCGCCGCTGTACCGAGTGGGTTTTCCGTTCTGACGCTGGCGTCGCCGCGCGGCCATGTCTTCGCGATACTTCGCGACCTCCTCCGGCGTGAGCGACGTCTTGCCCGCGAGTTCGTCGGGGCGCTGCAGAGGCATCTCGGTCGCGTAGTTCCACACCCCTTGCAGATCCGGGCGTCCATCCGGCGTCCTGGGGATCGTCTTTGTCTGGCCGATCGCCTGCGGTGCCGACATGACCGCGATCGCGGCAATCGCGAGAACGAATTTAACGGGAAGTCTTCGGCGCCTTCCGAAGATGTCCATACACGACCTCTTCCGCGAACTCGACACAGTTGTACCGATACAGGCGCGACGGCTGTTCCAATCGACGATAGAGCGGCATTCTCATCTGCCAGGGGCGAGTAAACACCTTCGGGTCCTCGATCGTGGCCTCGTACTGCAGTGCGTCGCGACTGATCGGCATAAAGCGTTCGGTGACCCGAAGCGCATCGCTGTGATAATTTCCGGCGCGATCGAACCAGCTGAGATCGTTGAACCCCGTTGACTCGATCACCAGCGTCTCACTGTCCCACCGTCCCGATGCGTATCCCATCCAGGTGTCGATCTGCGGCTCGACCTTCTGGTCCATGTACACGATGCGGCTGGCGTTTGCGTACGCATACGCGAACAGCACGTTGCTCGGTGTCTGGACGATCTGGAAGGGGTACGGCATGTAGGTCGCGCGCGGGATTCCCGGCAGGTAGCACTTCACCTCCGGATCGAGCGTCAGCCACTGCTCCGCGTTTTCTTTCTTTCTGGCCAACGCGGCGGGCTGATACGGAATCTCGTTGCCGACCACGACACCCTCGCCCGGGGGGATGCTGAAGGCGGCGCCGAGTTCATCCAGTGGACCCCGGCGCTGATCGTGGTCCTGAATATCCCAGTTGGCAGTGTTCATCACCTGCCAGATGCCATTCAGATCGGGCCTTCCGTCTGCGGTGCGCGGCGCGCGGTACGAAACCGCCTGCCTTCTGGAGGACGACGCCGCGACGCCCAGGATGGCGACAAGCGCGGCGCCCGCGACGACGAGGATCGTTGCCCGTCGGAACTTCATCACAGCTCGTCCGCGCCACCGGTCGGCAGACCGCGCCTACTCGTGCGTGTTTTCGATCGTGACGCCGCACGCCTTCAAGGCCATTGCAGCGTAGACCGTGCCGGTGTGCGTGATGAAGTGGTAGCTGTCCTTGTTGATGGAACGCGTGAACCATCGGCCCGATTCACGCTGGTTCGTCTTCAACCAGTTCACCGCACGCGCGATCACGGGGTCGGTCGCGGGCATCCCGGTCTGCCGCAGGACGTACGTCACCAGCCCGGTTCCATAGCCGTCGCTTGGCGCGTTCTTGTCGTTCGCCGTGCCGTCTTCCCGCTTCCAGTTCCCGAGCGACGGGAAGTTCCAGCCGCCGTCCGGCCGCTGCAGCGCGAGCAGTTTGTTGATGATCTCCTCACGCTCCTGGTGCGTGATCAGATCCGGAAGTCGCGACGCTGCCCACAGCACATAGATCCGATCGTGCAGGTCCACCGCGGAGTTGTTCTTCAGGGCCAGATACGTGCGCAGTTTGGCCAGGCCTTTTTGCGCAGCCGGCGTCTTCGCGTAATCGTCCGGCGCCATCGCGACGGCGACGGCCGCGAGCGCGTTGCCGTAGTACTCGCTGGTTTCGAACGGCTGCGACACGGCCATCAGCCAGTACCAGCCGCCGTCCTGTCGCTGCAGCGTCCACATCCGATCGAGGACCTGCCGCGTGATCGGTGCCAGCGTTCCCGTCGTACCCGCATCATCCATCGCGAGCATCGCGGCCGTGACGATCACTTCGTGGTGGAACCACGTCACAAGACCCCATCCCTTGCTCGATTCCACAGGACCCCGAATCAACTCGTTGCCCATCGAGTCCCATCGCGTGGCGCGGTCGACGAAAAAGTTCCGCACCTCGTCGGCTGCCGGCGTGTGCGGCCCGAGGGCGGCGCGTCCGATCATGTAGGCGATGTTCGTGTGGCACGTGCCGCACTTCCGCTGCCGCGTCCAATTCACCGCCAATTCGTCGAGGAAGTCGCGGGTCTTTTGAAGGGACAGCGTCTTCGCCATCGGCTCGTCGGGCCGATTGGGTCCCGCCGCCGTCAAATTCAAGAGCTTGGGATCGAGCGGCCTGGGGCCGGCTCCCGGCGCCTGCCCTGATTGCCCGCTCGTGGCGACGGCAAAGATCCACACGAGGCAGAGACCGAGCATCAGCGTTCGTCGGAAGATACGCATCGTTCTCACCTCGCAAGGAGCCGCGCCGTAGCCGGAAAATACCAGGATTTCGCCACTTAGAGGCGAATCTTAGCACGGTTTCAGCC
>JBKPDW010000192.1:0-30497 GCA_046728115.1 Acidobacteriota bacterium
GTGATACACGACCCACAATGGTGAATACGGCACCACGGCCGAGTCGGTACCACCCGCTACGATGAAGCCGCGGTCCAGGTATTCGCGCACGGGTGTCGTCCAGGCCGCCCGCCTGGCGCCCCAATATTTCACAAGACTCGGACCCGCCAGATACAGGTGATCCAGCGCGGAGATCACGAGGCCCAGCGCCTTCATTCGCGGGAACTGATCCGCTTGCGGGATGAATCCGTGTTCGATCGTCCAACGCTTGCCGATGATGGACTGCTCGGCATTGGCCGCTTCGTACGCCGTCAGCACTTCATCGATCGCGGCATCGCCGACGGCATGCGTCGCCACGCGCCACCCCAGGCGATTGAGCTCTCTGACGACATCGGTGTACGCCGCCTGCTTCATCGTGTTCACGCCGAAGTAGGTGCCGTGTTCCCCCCACGGCTCGGCGTACGGCTCGCGCATCCAGCCGCCTTCGAACCCCCCGTCGACGGCAAGCTTCATCCCGCCGACGCGCACCCACTCGTCCCCCTCGTCGGGCTTCACGTTCAACCCCGCCACGCCGGCGCGCATCTTCGCGGCATCGTCGGCTCCGACTCTCATCAGCTGGCTCACGCGAATCGTGAGCAGCTTTCGACGTTCCATTTCCTGCAGCAGGCGGTACTGATCGATCGAGGCGCCGGGATATCGAATGCTCGTCAGCCCCACCGCGTTGAGCTTGCGATGCTGCTCGAGCAGCGACTCGATTGTGACCTTCGGACCGGGCGGCAGCTGAACGAGCGATTTGGCACGGTCGATCAGCTCGCCGTTCAGTTCGCCTTCGGCGTCCCGTGTGACGCGCCCTCCCGGAAGCTGCGGCGTGTCCTTCGTGATGTTCCACTTCGCCAACGCCGCTGAGTTCAAGATGTACTCGTGGCCGCCACGCACCACTACGACGGGATTGTTCGGCGAAACCGTGTCGAGATCCCTGCGATATGGCAGACGATGTTCGGTCAGCTGCGCCTCGTGCCAGTCGCTGTTGGTCACGATGACCTCGCCAGCTTTGCTCTGAGTCACGCGGGCACGAATGGCTGCCAGCACGTCCGGGATGCTTCGCGCTCGCGACAGATCCACACCGGGTCCGCCGCCGGCGTCATGCAGGTGGTCGTCGGCCAGTCCGGGAATCATCGTGCGGCCGCGCAGATCGATGACTGTGGTGGCCGGGCCGGCCAGTTTTCTGATTGCGGCGTTGGTCCCGACCGCCGTGAACCGCGCGTCCGCAATGGCCACGGCTTCGGCGATCGAGAACGCGCGGTCGACAGTGATCACGTGACCGTTCACGAGTATCACGTCGGGTGCAGAAGTCGATTGAAGCGCCGCGAACGAGAGCAGACCGACGACAAATGCGAGGGCTCGACTCATTGCGATCCGCGCGTCGATGCCGCGGCGCGCATCGGCGTGGTCAGCGTGCCGATCCCGTCGATCTGGATCGTCACGACATCGCCGGGTTTGAGAAATTCCGGTGGTTTGCGGCCCGCGCCGACGCCATCGGGCGTTCCGCTGGAAATCACGTCGCCAGGATACAGGGTGAGGACCGAGGTCAGGTAACGGAGCATGTGCGCTTCGTCCCAGATCAGCCATCCTGCTTCACGACACCGTTGACCTTCGTGGTGATGTGAAAGTCGCGGTAATCGCTCACGAATTCCTTCGGGACGATGAACGGTCCGAATGGCGCTGAGCGATCGCGGCTCTTGCCGTTGAACCAGTTCGGGCCGGGAAACATGCCGGTCAGCGGGCGGCCGCTGCCTCCTCGATCGCTGACGTCGTACATGATGCTGTAGCCGAACACGTAGTCATGCGTCTTCTCGAGCGCTACCCCGAACGCCTGTTTCCCGACGACGATGACGAGCTCGCCTTCCCAGTCGATGTTGCGGCCCGGCGGCATGATGTACGCCTCACCGGGATCGATGATGCACGAGCGCGGCGACTTCGCGAAAAACACCGGATCCTCCTGGTCCGGGTCCGCCGAGTCCGCTGCTTTCTGCTGTGGGCTGCCAGGCGGAAACATTTCGCCCGCGTGCAGGCGGTAGTTCGCGGCAATGGCGAGCAGATTGTAGGGGTACTTGATGGGTGCCCTGATCGACACCTTCTCGGCGTCGAACGCGAATGCGGCGCCGTCGAGACGATCGTCTTTGAAAAAGTTGGCAATCTGGTAGAGCCGCGGCGCAAGGCGCGAATAATTCTCGATCAATCCGCGCATTTCGGCCGGGAGCGACACGGCGGGCACATGCTGATCGGCGACGAGCGCAGCATTCGCCGCAGCGATATCGAGCACCCGTGTGCCCAGCACGAGGCCGACTCGCGCCTTGCCCGCCGTTTCAAACGTCGCGAGCTTGAACGGCGTGTCCGGCTTGCTGGACGGCGCCGAACGCTGAGCAGAGATCGGCGTCAACGTTCCACATAGAATCGCGAGGATGCAGACTCGCCGCATGAAGGCCTCCGACAGAAGAACAGGGATTGACGCTTCGCGATCCGGCATTAGGGAATAGGGACCCCCCCAATTCTTAATCCGGGCGCCCCGGCCGTCCGTATGATACCCGTTTGGGTGATCTCCGCCGTCGCCGCTTCTGGCACGATGCGGCCATGACTACTGAGCTTCTCTCTACACTCTCGAATCAACTCGCTGACGTGGTCGCTGGTGCGGCGCCGTCGGTCGTGCAGGTGCAAGGGCGGCGGAGGCCCGCAAGCGGGCTCGTGTACGCCGCCGATGTGGTGCTGACGATGGTGCGCACGCTCGGGCGGGAAGACGGCCTGCACGTGCGACGAGGCGACGGCCAGACACTCGACGCTGAACTGGCTGGTTGGGATCCGACCACCAGCCTTGCCGCGCTTCGTGTGCCTGGTCTTGGAGTTCCGGCCATCACGGTGTCCAACACGCCCGCGCGGGTCGGCCATCTCGCCGTCGCGGTCGCTCGATCGTGGAGCAACGCCGTCACCGCAAGCGCAGGCCTCGTGTCGGTCATCGGCGGGCCATTGCCGACGGGCCGCCGCCGCGCGATCGACGAGGTGATTCGAACGTCGGCGCCCATGCACGACGGGTTTTCGGGCGGCGCTTTTCTGGATGCGTCCGGCGGCCTCGTCGGCGTCACGACGTCGGTCGCCATTCGCGGCCTCGGCGTCGTGATTCCTGCGGCCATCGCGTGGAAGACAGTCGAGACGGTGCTGGCGCACGGTCGGTTGAAGCGAGGTTATCTGGGCATCGCGGGACAGCCGGTCGCACTTCCAGAAGGCCAGCGCGGCGCCGATGGCCGCGAAGGTGGCCTCCTCGTCGTCGGCGTCACGTCTGGCAGCCCCGCAGCGAGCGCCGGCGTGCTGGTCGGCGACATCCTGCTCGATTTTGACGGTCACGCGGTGACATCGCCCGAGGATCTGCTCGACCTCCTCCTCGGCGATCGCGTGGGCCGCCAGGTGCAGCTGCGCGTTTTGCGCGGCGGCACGTCGTCCGACCTGCGAATCACCGTCGGCGAACGTCCGGTTTCGTGAATGCGCGTGCTGCTCGTCGGATCGCCGGCAGAACGCAGCGCGCTTCGCGCGGAACTTGACGCCGCCATCGAGGTTGCCGGCGAATTTGCGTCGATTGCGGCAGCCCGCGCTGCCGACATCGACGCCGACGCCATTCTGCTGTCGCCGACGCGCATCGACGAGAACGAGACAATCGATGAGCACCTGACGCTGCGCGAGGTGCAGGTCGTCGAATTGCTGGCCGAAGGATTGCCGAACAAGGCCATCGCGGCGAGGTTGGGAATCAGCGATCAGACGGTGAAGTTTCACCTCGCGTCGATTCTGGGAAAGCTCGGCGCGGCAAATCGGACGGATGCCGTGAGGCTCGCAGTCCGGCGCGGATTGATTACGTTGTAGAAGACCGCGCGGCTGACGCCTCCGCGCTACGCCGGCGCTCCCTTTTCAACAGGTACGATCGTCACGTATCTTCGCTCCGTGTCGCGCAGGATGGTCACCTGCGCGGCGACGCCGATGCGCTCTTCGGTGAGATGTCGATGCAGATCGTCGATTCCCGTGACAGCCTCACCCGCAAAGCCCAGGATCACGTCGCCCTTGCGTACTCCCGCCGCGGCGGCGGGGCTTCCCGGTTCGACCGACGCGACGCGCACACCTGACGAGAGCGCGAGTTGCCGGGCACGCGCGAGCGCACGCGGGATCGGAACATTTTCGCCCGCGACGCCGATATAGCTGCGGCGAATGCGGCCGTCGCGTATCAACCGCCCGACGACGAACCGCGCGGTGTTGCTGGCAATCGCAAAGCACAGGCCTTGCGCCGGCAGAATCATCGCGGTGTTGATGCCGACGACCTCGCCGCCCGTCGTCACGAGCGGCCCGCCCGAGTTGCCGGGATTGAGCGCCGCATCGGTCTGAACGACATCGTCCATCAGGCGGCCCGAGCGCGCGCGGAGCGATCGACCGAGGGCGCTGATCACGCCGGTCGTGACCGAATGCTGAAACCCAAACGGGTTTCCGATCGCAATCGCGATCTGCCCGACTCGAAGCGATCGCGAGTCGCCAAGCCGGGCCCACGGGACGGACTCGCCGGCAGGAACAGCCATTCGCAGCACGGCCAGATCGGTGTCGGGATCGTCGCCGACCAGGTCGGCCCGGTACGATCGCCCTTCTGGCAGAGTGACCGTCGTCGTGCTGGCGCCGTGCACGACGTGGCTGTTGGTCAGGACGAGACCGTCAGGCGAGACGAGCACGCCGGAGCCGCCGCCGTGGCGCGCCTCGATCCGCGCGACCGCTGGCCCTACGGTCTCGACGGCCGAAATCACCGTCCGCGAGTACGCGTCCAGCAGCTCGTCGTCTCGCTCCGCACGTTCGGGTTCTCGAGACACCTATCCGAATGGTACGACTCGACTGCCGGCTCGCCATCACCCGAACGGGTGGATCATGGAACCCAGGCGAGGCCGTCCGGACCGTTGCCGGGCGAGATACGTCGCGTGACGCTCCAGGTTTTCAGATCGACGACTGCGACGTTGTTGTCGCCGTTCACCGCAACGAAGGCCCTCGAACCGTCGGGCTGGATAAAAATACCTTCGGGCTGCCGGCCCAGTGGAATCCGCTTGATCGCGTTGCGCGCCGTCGTGTCGATCACGACGAGTTCGCCCGCGGTCAGATCCGACACGAGCGCGAATTTTCCATCCGGCGTCAGCTTGATGCGGTTTGACCGCTTGGTGCCGAGGTCGATGGTGTGCGTGACCTTCTTCGTTGCCACGTCGATGATCGACACGCCGCCATCCTGTGAATGCGCGCTCCAGACCTCTCGGCCATCTGGCGAGATGTCGATGCCTTCGGGTCCCTTGCCCACCGGAACCACCGATTGCGTCCAGGATCCGCCCGGGTCCTGTGCGATCGCCGAAACACTGTTCGATCCAATGTTCGATGTGAATAACGTGCGCAGGTCTTTGGTCGGCAGCAGCATGTGCGTCGTGTTCTGGCCCGTCTCGAACTCCCAGTCGACTTTGTTTACCGACGGATCGTATCGCGCGATCTTCCTGCTGGCTTCGGCCGTGAAGTACAGCTTGCCGCCGCCAAACGCCAGACCATGGGGCCGGCTGAGTGGCGTCACGTCGATGCGCCGCATCTCTTTCTGGGCGGCGATGTCGACCATCGAAATCGTGTGTCCAGGCGCGGTCCCGGTTCCGTAGTTGCTCGCATACGCGATCTTCCCGTCGGTCGACACGACGAGTTCGTGCGGCCCCTCGCCCGTTGGCACGCGACCCAGCACCCGGCCCGACTCGGGATCGACAATCGCGACGTTCGCATCTTCCTTGTTCAGCACCAGCAACCGCGATGAGGACTGCGTCGTGACCGTCATTGTCCCCACCGCAGCCCACGCCACAACGAGCGCTACGAATCTCATGTGCAACCTCCGTCCCCGGCCCAACCTCCGTCCCCAGCGTTCAGCCGCGGACCGTCCGGACCATGTGCGCGTAATCTGACGGGTCGATTCGGGCTTCGATCAGGCTCGGACCCCTACGCTCGAGACTCCGCGACAGCGCGTGTCGGAGCTCGGCCTCGGTGGACGCACTTTGCGCGGACACACCCAGGCTCTCGGCGAGCGCACACCATGCCACGTCGCCCAGCGCCACTCCGGCAGGTACCAGCCGACGCTGCTGCTGCTTGACCGCGATCAGGCTCAGCGATGCGTCGCTGAACACGATCGTCACAACGGGCAGATGCTCCCGCGCGGCTGTCAGCAATTCGCCCAGACAGATTAGCAAACCGCCGTCGCCCGTGAGGGCAACGACAGGCCGCCTGCGATCCAGCAGCGACGCGCCAATGGCCGCCGGCAAGGCAAAACCCATCGTCGACAGCCCGTTCGAAATCAGCATACCGTTCGGCTCTGCAACCGGCCACAACATCGTCGCCGCAAACATGTGCGCGCCGGCGTCAACCGTCACGCGGGCGTCCGGTGCAGCAATGGCCGCGATCCGGATGACGCCGTCGGCGGTGAGTTGTGCACCTGTTGTCTGCATCAGCTCGCGCTGTGCTGCGATCGCGCCGCGCACCTCGTCCAGATTCCAATCGGCGGACACCAGACATTGGCTCAGCTGTTGCAGCCCGGCAGCCACGTCCGAGACGAGGTGTGCCACGAAAGGCACGTGACCGCCCTCAACGCGGAAGCGTTCGATACCAATCAGCGGTTGCGTATACGTCCACGTCCGCGGCAGCAGTTCGACCGGATCGAGTCCCACCCCGATGAGCAGATCGGCCTGATTCAGAATCGGTTGCTCGATGGCGGCGTTCGTGAAGACGCCAGCGAAGTGCACGTCGTCGTCGCGCACGACGCCCTTGGCCTTATACGTCACCATCGCCGCCACGTGGTGTCTCGAGCAAAACGAGCGCACGGCCTCTGCGTCGGCAAGCTGCCGAGCACCGAGGCCCACGAGCAGCAAGGGTCGACGGAACCGCCGCCATTCGACCTCGAGCTCATCGAGGGATCGCCAGACGGTTTGCGAACCCGTTTCCGGCTGGTCGACTGACGACGACCCTTCGAGAAACTCAGGGTCGCCTCGAGCGACGTCGGGTGACCGGCTGACAACGGATTCGTGACCAACCGCCGAGACGTCGATGTGCACGGGCCCCGGTTGTCCCATCGTCGCGCGCTTGATCGCCTCGGCCAGCACGTCGGTCGCGTTCTCCTCAGACAGGTTCGCGGACCATTTCGTGACCGGCGCCAGCAGCGCACGATGATCGAGTCGCTGATGCGAGGCGGCGACCGCCGGCGAATAGCAATCCGTCAACACAATGAGCGGCGCTCGATCGAGATGTGCGCACGCGACGCCGTTCACCACTGACGCGACGCCGGGTCCAAGCGTTGTCAGACACGCGCCCGGGCGGTGCGTGATCTCGGCCTGGGCGACAGCGGCCAGCGCGCCGCCCGTTTCTGTTGCGGTCAGGACGAACGACAACCCGGCACGCCCGGCAGCAGCGATGAGATCCAGATTGCTTCCGCCGCCCGGCAAGCCGAACAGCATGCGGACTCCCGCATCCAGCAATCTACGGACGATCAGGTCTGCGACCAAACCCATACCGCGCGTTCGCGTGTCTCCAGTTATGGCAACTCTCACCGCGGTCCATCGGCGTAGTCTATGATCGCCGCGTGCCGGCCGCCGAACTCCATCAGGATTTGCGAAACGCTGTGCGCGGTCTGTGCAAGGGATTCCCGGACAGCTACTGGCGGGAACTCGACACTGCGCGCGCGTATCCGGATGCCTTCGTCCGCGCCTTGACGGCAGCAGGCTATCTGGCCGCGCTCATTCCCGAGGAGTTCGGGGGATCGGGACTCGGGGTGACCGAGGCCTCGATAATCCTCGAAGAGATCAATCGCAGTGGCGGCAACGCGGGCGCGTGCCATGCGCAGATGTACACGATGGGTACCCTGCTGCGCCACGGATCCGATACACAGAAACGTGCTTTTCTGCCCAGGATCGCAAGCGGCGAGCTTCGTTTGCAGGCGTTCGGGGTCACAGAGCCGACCACCGGCTCGGACACGACACAGCTGAAAACCACGGCGACACGCAAGGAGGACCGCTTCGTCGTTCGCGGACAAAAGGTCTGGATTTCACGCGCGGAACATTCCGATCTCCTGCTGCTCGTCGCCCGCACCACGCCGGTCGAGCAGGTAGCCAAACGCACCGAGGGCCTGTCGGTGTTTCTGATCGATCTCCGGGCCGCGGTCGGGAAAGGGCTCACGATTCGCCCGATCCGCACGATGATGAACCACGCGACGACGGAACTTTTCTTCGACGATGTCGAAGTCCCCGCGGATGCGCTGGTCGGCGAGGAAGGGAAGGGCTTTCGATACCTGCTCGATGGACTGAATGCCGAGCGTATCCTCATCGCGGCGGAATGTATCGGTGATGGACGATGGTTCGTCGATCGTGCGGCTCGCTATGCCCGCAGCCGTGTCGTCTTCAACCGTCCGATCGGACAGAATCAGGGAGTGCAGTTTCCGATTGCGCGGGCGCACGTGAACGTCGAAGCCGCCGACCTGATGCGGTTCCGCGCGGCCGAACGTTTCGATCGTGGTGAAAACTGCGGCGCCGAAGCCAACATGGCGAAGCTGCTGGCGGCAGACGCATCGTGGGAAGCTGCGAATGTGGCGCTGCAGACTCACGGAGGGTTTGGTTTCGCCGAGGAATACGACATCGAACGAAAGTTCCGTGAGACACGGCTGTATCAGGTGGCGCCGATTTCAACGAATCTCATCCTCGCTTACATCGCCGAGCACGTACTGGGCCTTCCGAGATCGTACTGAGAGCGCGCTGATGGTCAGAAGCTTCACCATGGAGGACGCGCAGACGTGAATCGCTCGCAAGAACCTGCGCTCCGTGTCCTCTGTGTCCTCCGTGGGCGGGAGTTCACGTCTCGAACCGCCTCCGGGATCAGCTCCATCCGGACGCCATGGGACCTTTGACGGGTATCACCGTCGTGGCAATCGAGCAGGCGGTGGCGGCGCCGTTCGCCACGCGTCAACTGGCTGATCTTGGAGCGCGCGTCATCAAGATTGAGCGGCCGGACGGCGGCGATTTTGCCCGCGGTTACGATGCGACTGTGAACGGTCTCTCGAGCCATTTCGTCTGGTTGAATCGATCGAAGCAATCGCTGACGCTCGATCTCAAGCGGATCTCCGGACGCGAGATCCTCAATCGACTCATCGAGCGTGCCGACGTGTTCGTTCAAAACCTCGCCCAGGATGCCTCGAGACGTCTCGGCACCAGGCCAGACGATCTTCACGAATGCAATCCGCGACTGATCGTGTGCGACATCTCGGGCTACGGATCGTCGGGCCCGTACGCGAACAGGAAGGCATACGACCTGCTCGTCCAGAGCGAAGTCGGAATGCTGGCCGTCACTGGAACACCGGACGCGCCGGCAAAGGTCGGCGTCTCGATCGCCGACATCGCGGCGGGGATGTACGCCTACTCGGGCATCCTGACAGCGTTGCTTGCACGCGGTCAGACGGGCCAGGGCGCCATCATCGAGGTGTCGCTCTTCGACGCGCTCGCCGAATGGATGGGATATGCGGCTTACTACGCGGCGTACAGTGGCACTGCGCCGCCGCGGAGCGGTGCGCATCACGCCTCGATTGCGCCGTACGGACCGTTTGGCACCGGTGATGGCGGACAGGTCTTCCTGGCGGTCCAAAATGCGCGCGAATGGGCCAGATTCTGCGCCGACGTGCTGGAGCAGCCGGCTCTGGCTGACGACGAACGATTTCGGACGAACGCGTTGCGTGTCACACATCGATCGGAATTGCACGACGTCGCGGGCCGCGTGTTCGCCAACCTGTCGACGACGGCGCTGCTGGAACGGCTCGATCGCGCGAGCATTGCGTGCGGCCGCATGAATTCGGTTCACGAGTTTCTCGAGCACCCTCAGCTCGCCGCACGGAACCGTTGGCGCGAGATCGGCTCGCCGGTCGGAGCATTGCGGGCGCTGGTGCCACCCGTCACGCTGCACGGCGTCGAGCCGGAAATGGGCGACATACCGGCGCTTGGACAGCACACCGACGCGATCCTCGAGGAGCTCGGCGTTGATCGGGCGACCATCGCCGCCTGGCGAATTGATGGAGCAATCTGAATGGCGACCAAGCAGGGCTGGACAGGTCGGGTCTTCGAAGACTTCAGTGTGGGCGATGTGTACGCACACCCGCTGGGGCGAACGCTGCTCGCCGCCGACAACGTGTGGTTCACCTGCCTCACGATGAACACGAACCCGATCCACTTCGATGCGGCGTACGCAGCGCAGACGGAATTCGGCAGACCGCTGATGAATTCCTGTCTGACGCTGGCGCTCGTGACGGGTCAGTCAGTCACCGATCTCACGCAGAACGCGGTGGCGAACCTCGGGTGGGATGAAGTGCGGCTGCCTCATCCGGTCTTCGAGGGCGACACGATTTACTCGCGCAGCGAGGTCCTCGACACCCGGGAGTCCACGTCGCGTCCGAACGTCGGCATCGTGCGCGTGAAGACGACTGGGATCAATCAGAACGGCACGACGATCATCGAGTTCAAGCGAACCTTCATGGTGTGGAAGCGGGGTCACGTACCTACGGTGTCGCGCAGCTGAAGTTTGCCGCTTCGTCTATGCTTCCCGACCCTTTGTACTTCGCGACCTGGGGATAGGGACAGAGCGGACGCGAGCGCACTGGCTTGCCGTCCACGAGACGCGATCCGACGATTTGCTGCGGCGGGGTTCCCTTCTCCACCCACTCCACGAGCGGGGTCAGCGCATCGAACGTGCTGACGCCAATGCCGCCCTGGCAGTGATACATGCCCGGCACCATGAACATGCGGTAGAACTCGGTCGGCGGCGCCCCCATCTTCTGCGTGATGCTCTCGTAGTATTTGATCCCCATCATCGGATTCAGTGCCGGATCGGCCCAGCCGAAATAGCTGACGATCTTTCCGCCGCGCGCCTTGAACCGCGAGAGATCCGGATCGGTCGCGTCGAGCAGGCTCCGTGTCGCCTGCAGCTTGTCGAGATCCGCGTCGACGTCGAACGACAGCCACTCGTATGCCGGCACCGGTCGCCCGAACGCCAGGTACTTGAAGAACGTGTCCCCGAATGCAACCTGGATCGGATTGCTTTTGGGAGGACCGACGAACCATGGCGTCCATCCACCTTCCGAGCCAACCGGCCAGCCCGGGAAGAATTCCGAGCCGCCGCGCACGACGCCGGCATAGATCGCCTCGAGAGACCTGATTTGGGCTGATGTAAAACATGCCGGGCCGTCGACGTCGCTCGCGCAGCGAGGCAGATCCTCTGAAGGTTTGAACGCACACTTGCGCGGATCGTCGATCAGGCCGTCTTTGACACCGTCGATCGCGTCGCACTTCCCGTACACGGCATCTCCGACGAGCTTGATTTTTTCGGCACCGATCGGCCCGACTTTCAGCGCTCGCTGCATGGATGCGTAGCTGATCATCGTTCCAGAAAAGTTCAGGACCGGTGCGCCGACGACGATCCCGTCGAAGTCGTCCGGAAAGCGCTCGGCAGAGATGAGCCCCTGCCGTCCACCGGTCGAGCAGCCGTCGAAGTACGAATGCTTCAGCTCGCCATCGTAGTACGCCTGCAGGATCTTCTTCGCCGTCAGCGCGGTGACGTGGACGCTCCGATACGCGTAGTCGAGAACCTTCTGCGGACTACTCGCGAACGTGCCCAGCGGCTCGACCTGTGCGTTGTGGCCTGTGTTGGTCTGCGCAACCGCGAATCCGTGCGCGAGCGCGCGGCGTGCGGTCGCGACCCGGCCCGTCGCGTCGAGTTGTTCCCCCGCAAAGCCACCGTTGCCGAACATGTACAGCCGGCCGTTCCAGACGGCCGGCAGGCTTACCTCGAAACGGATTTCTGGAAGGATCTGGCCGGTGACACGGCAGCGTTCGGGCGAGTCGGCCGTTGCCGGAAGCGTCGTCGCCGACGAAACAGAGAACTCGTAGCCGGTCAGCGCGACGAGCGCCGCGCACGCTGTGCGCGGCTTCAGCTGGGCGCCGTCCGCGAGCGCGGATGGCTTCCAGTCCCTGAACTGAGAGCTGTTCTGCGCGTCGACGGGTCGACCTGACGTCGCGAGGACGCCAACCAGAATCACGGCGCTGCGCCGCCATGCTGTCGTCATAACACCTCCATCACCTGACGCACATCAGCGCTCGATTCGATGGCGCGGAGGGCGGCGAGTGCCTGCTCGGCTCGAACCGCCGGCATCACGCGCGCCGCACACGACAGGAACTTCGCCGCCAATTCGTCGTCGCTCGCGGGCCGATTGTGATACCCGCGAGCGCCGTTTGCCGATGCGTTCAGTACGCGGCCATCGTTGAGGCGAACGGTCACGCGCGCCTGTGTCAGCGGCGGCGCCGATCCATCCAGCGTCGGATCCACACACATCGTCACGCGCCGCAGCATGGACGCGATATCGCGATCGCGAATCTGATGATCTTCGAAGGTCTCCAGATCGACGCGGCCACGAACGATGGCGGCCGCGGCACAGAACGGCATGCTGAACTTGGCTTGCAGGCCGTCAGCTGGACGGCTGTGGATCAGAACGGTCGGCGTGACCGCATCGACGCCGACATCGACCGAGGCGACTTCGCCGGCCACGAAGCCCTCGCGCCGCCTGAGATCGAGCAGCGTATCGAGCGTCGGGTGCGTCGCCGCACACGACGGATAGAGCTTGATGGTGATTCCGGTTTCGAGAATCTCCCATCGGGAGCCAAGATCGTCGAGCAACCTCTGCAGCTCCTTCGGATCGCTCTCGCTGTCCATGGTGGCAAGCAATCCCTGCGTGCCCTGAATCGCGTCCATGTTGGCCGTCAGACCCGCGCGCGCCAGCTGAGCCGCCAAGACGCCGTTGCGGGCGGCAAGCCCGGCGTGTAGCGGCTTCACCATCGACCCGAAGTTGTCTTTGAGGCCCGATGCCTCCGAGGCGGCGATGCACAACGCGTGGCGTGTCGTCGCGGCATCGAGGCCCAGCAGTCGCGAGGCCGTCATCGCAGCGCCGAGCGTGCCGATGGTCGACGTGCAGTGCCACCCCTTCTGATAATGCCGCGGGTTCATCGCACGGCCGAAGCGCGCCTCGATCTCGAAGCCGAGGATGTAGGCGTCGAGCAGCGCGCGGCCGCTGGCGCCGGCGAGCTCCGCCGTCGCGATGGAGCAGGCCACTAGCGGGGCGCTCGGGTGCGCAAGCGACACGAAGCACATGTCGTCGTAATCGTGCGCGTGCGCGGCCGTGCCGTTGGCGAGCGCGGCGTTGGTTGCCGATGCGTGAAGTCTCGTCCCGAGAATCCGGCAGGGACCGGTGGCCTCCTCGACGACTTGCTGGACGCTGCGAGCGGCTGGTTCCGACGCGCCGGCAAGCGTAACGCCGATGGTGTCGAGCAGCGCGCGAGCGGCGATGACACGCGCCTCGGCCGGCGGCTCGCCATGAGCCACGAACTGATGGAGCGTCACGTTTCGGCCCGCCCCATTGCCGTCATGAAGCGTTGCTTGAGCATCACACAGTCGAGTGGCGGCTTCATGGTCGGTACGGATTCGGCCACCTTGGCGACGATCACCGACGGTCCGCCCGGCGCGGTCAGCGCCGCCGTCAATTCGGCGCCGGTCCGTACGGTCGCGGTGCGCGGAATCCGCACCGCGCGCGCCGCAGCTTCGAGGTCCGCGCCGCGCGAGGTTGGCGTCGGCTGCCCGCCGGTCGTTGCGTACTGCTCGTTGTCCATTACGACGAGGACGAAGTTGGAAGGCTGAAGCAGGCCAATGGTAGCGAGCGATCCGAGGTTCATCAGCAGCGAACCGTCGCCGTCGAGGACGAAGATGCGGACGTCCGGCCGCGCGAGGGCAAGGCCGACACCGATGGACGAAGCCAGCCCCATGCTGCCCCACGTATAAAAGTTCAGTGGCCGATCGCCGGCGGCAAACAGATCGTACGCCGGATGTCCAAGGCTGGCAATTATCGCGCCCTCGCCTGCCTGCGCCACGACGATCCGTGTCGCGTCGAGCCTATTCATGCTCCTGCCGGATGCTGGGTTCGTATCCCGATGCTTGGCTCAATCGTGGAATTCGGAGCTGACACCCGTCCGCATGCCGGACGCGTATTCGGGATTTGACCCCATCTGCGCGGTCAGGCGTTTGGGCAACAGACAGGCACAGGGAACATGCCCGGCGAACGCGGTCCTCCAGGCGCGAGCGACTGTGTCACGTGTCCTCTCCGGCGACTCGGCGGTCAGATGCGGAATGCCGATCGCATCGAGGATTTCGCGGACGGCGCGTCCCATCGGCATCTGCGCCGAATTCCACTCTCCTTCATCGCCGCGCATGCTGACGACCATCAGCGTCGGAATGCGGTACGGCAGCAGCAACGACGTGAGCGCGTTCAGCGAGTTGCCGAGACCGCTCGATTGCAACATGACCGACGGACGGCGGCCCCCCAGATACAATCCTGCCGCGATGCCGAATGCTTCCTCCTCACGCGTAGCCAGGATGAGTCGGACGTCCCTATATTGTTCTTCGAACACTCGCAGCACGTGCGACAGCGGATTGTCGGGCACGTATACGACATCGCTGCACCCGGACGTGTGTGCACCGTCGCAAACTGCGGACGCCCACTCTGGCGCGCTCGTTTTCATGACTCGCCGAGCATGCGCGCCGACCGCAGCCAGAGTCCGCCGTCGACGACGAGCGTGACGCCATTAACGTAGGAGGCCGCTCCCGAGCACAAGAACAGCGCGGCGTGCGCGACGTCGTCAGTCGTCCCAAGCCGACCCAGCGGACAGTTTCGTTCTGCGGCCTGACGCGAGGTCCCGTTGGTGAGCCGCCGCACCCCTTCGGTCCCTTCAATCGGACCTGGAGCAATGCCTTTGACCCGGATGCCATGCGGTCCCCACTCGACCGCAAGAGTTCGCGTCAGCGAATCGACGCCGGCCTTGGCGGCCGCTGCATGCGATTGCCCCATCGTGCCGAGATACGGCAGCGTGGCGCTGATGTTCAGCACGCTGCCGCCTCGCGCCTTGAGATAGGGCAGGGCCGCACGTGACGCATTAAAGGTCCCCTTCAAATCGATGTCGACGACGGTGCCGAACCCGTTGGGCGATAGATTCTCCGCAAGGCAGATGAAATTTCCTGCGGCGCCGTTGACCAGAATGTCGAGGCTGCCCAGCGCGCCAACCGTCGCCTCGACGGCTGCGGTGGTTGCCGCAGGATCGCGGACGTCGGCGGCCTTGCCGAATGCGCGCACGCCAACGACACGCAACTCCGTAACGGTCGGATCCAGATGTTCGCTTTTTCGGCTGGTAATCGCCACGTCGCAGCCGTGTCTGGCAAAAGCCAGCGCGATGCCCCGGCAGATGCCCGTTCCGCCGCCGGTAATCAGCGCCACCCGACCCTTCAGCAGATCTGCAGTGAACATGTGTGTGTCCTACGGCGTTTTCAGTTCCGTGCAGCGCCCCCAAGCACTGACGGTCATCACGGCGTACTACACAGATCCGACAAACGCATTACCTCTTTCCGTCAAGGTCGAGCACTGATCCCAACACCTCCTCGGTGTGCTCGCCAAGCGCCGGCGGCGGCAAACGCATCACCGCTGGCGTGCGCGACAGCTTGACGACCGGGCCGAGCGTCTGCACGGTGCCGAGCGCTGTGTGGGCTTGCGAGATGAGCAGTTGACGAGCGGCGACCTGCGGGTGCTCAATTGCCTGGCGCATCGAGCGAACGCGACCACACGGCACATCTCGCGCGTGAAGGCGCTCCATCAACTCCTCTATCGTGAACTGCTGAAACGTCGTCTCGATCTCGCGCTTCAGGACCTCGCGATGCGCTACCCGATCGGTATTGGTTGCGAACCGCGCATCGTCCTGCAGATCGATTCGTCCGACCGCCTCGCAGAACCGTGCCCACAGGCCCGGGTTGGCGACGGCGACGATGATCAGTCCGTCCTTCGCCCTCAGCGTCTCGTACGGCGCGATCGACAGATGATCGTTACCGACACGGATCGGATCCGCGCCGGTCGCGAGGAGAATGGAGAGCGGAAGCCGCATGACCGACAGCATCGAGTCGAACAGGCCGATGTCGATGAACTGTCCCAACCCGGTGCGCTGGCGGTCGATGACGGCGAGGAGGATGCCTTGCACGGCATATAGGCCGGCCAGATAATCCGTGATCGCCACGCCGACACGCGTCGGCTCGGCGCCGGCGGACCCCGTCATGTCCATGATGCCGGCTTCGCCCTGAATCACCGCGTCGTAGCCGGGCAGATCGGCATGTGGCCCGGTCTGCCCGTACCCCGCAATCGAACAGTAAATCAGCCGCGGATTCAGCGCTGCCATGTTCTCGTACCCGAAGCCGAGAGCTTTCAGGCAGCCGGGACGGAAGTTTTCGATCAGGACGTCCGCCGTCGCGACCAGCCGTCTCAATGCCTCGGCGCCCGGCTCGGACTTGAGATCGAGCGCGACGCTCTTTTTGCTGCGATTCAGCGCCAGATAGAAGCTGCCCCAGCCATCGATGAACGGTGCCCAGCCGCGCGTATCGTCGCCGTGCCGCGGCTCTTCGATCTTCAGAACCTCGGCGCCCATGTCGCCGAGCATCATCGTGCAGAACGGCCCGGCGACCACACGCGTGAGATCGACGATGCGCAGACCTTCGAGGGGAGGAGTCGTGGTCATGGCGAACTGATTATGACTTGATTCGGCGACGAGCGATGGCGCACACGCCCGCGATCGAGAAATCAGCGATGTGCTCGGCGACCGCTTTGACCTGCGCCGCGGTCGTGGGCCTGAGGTGCACGCCCAGACGGGCGGTAATCGGATGCGGGCGAAACGCGATCGATTGCGCCTGAATGCTCGCCACACACCGCAACACGCGCGGATCCGACGTCGAGCAGCCAATCAGTTCAGCGACGGCACCGCAGAGGTAGTCCACTCGTGGGCGGATTCCCTGTTCCACGAGCGCATCGAGCGCCGGCGTCGGGTCGGTGACCTCGCGCTGGATCAGGCGATGCACGGTGTCGCTGGACGAGAGCATGCGCGTGACGAAGATGACGATCGAGCGGCGCAGGCGCTCCTCCGCCGGCCAGCCGTCGCCCGCCTCACGCACGGCATCGTTCGTCGCCCGGATACGGTCGATCGCCGTCTGCATCACCTCGCGGTACAGTCCGAGCTTGTCGCCGAAGTGATAGTTGACGAGCGCCACGTTTGCCCGGGCCGCGCGGCAGATGTCGCGGACGGTTACCTTCTTGAATCCGCGCTCGGCGAACAACCGTTCACCCGCGGACAGCAGGCGACCGCGCGTTTGAGGGTCTCGTTTCACAGCGTCCGCTTGAACAAGGCCGTCGCAGCCGTCATCGCCACGACGGCAAAGAGCGTCAGGAACATCAGGTCGTAGCTGATGGCTTCGAAGCCGGTGTTCTTCAGCAGCAGGCTTTTGAGCGCATGCACGGCGTAGGTGAACGGATCGGCCACGGCGATCACCTGCATCCAGCCCGGAAATCCCTGCTGCGGATACACGGCGCCGCTCGGGAAATACAGGAGCGTGTTCAAGACGCCAAATACAGCGCGCGGGAGCAACGGATCTGACACGCGCACCATCAGCAGGAACATCAGGCTGATCAGCGCGAACGCGGTGACAACGATGACGACGAGCAACCGGAGGAGGCGCATCGGATCGAATGGATTCGGCACACCGGCGATCAGCGACCCAATCATCACCAGGAACATGCCGGCGATGACGGCCTTGATCGTTCCTGAAATATTGAACCCGGCAATGAGCTCCAGCTTCGTGATCGGCGTCACGAGATATCCCTCGTGCAGCCCCCGTGCCTTATCGTCGATGAAGATGATGCCGCCGCCGATCATGACCATCATGAAGATCGACATGACGACGGATCCGGGCAGGAGATATTGGATGTAAGGAACGTAGGGGTACACCTCCACGACGTCGAGTGTCGCCTGGCCCGGGACGCGCGCCGCATGGGCCGGCAGGTTGTAGGCTGACATCATGCCGCCCAGCGTTCCCGCGAGGGCGGACGAGACGAAGTTGTCGGTGTTGTCCTCGATGAGCGCCACGCGCGGCTGGTTCTTTTCGAGAACCCGCCGTGAAAACTCGGGCGGAATGGTCAACACACCGTTGACCCGTCCGTTGCGCAGATCATCGAGCGCCCGGCCCGGATCGCCGTAGTCGATGGTATCGATCGTCCGCGACCCGGAGGCCAGCGCCGACGCCATCTCGCGGACCTTCACGGCCGGCACGCCGTGATCCTGATCGACGATCGCCACCTTGAGATGCTTGACGTTGCCGCCAAACGCATAGCCCAGCACGACGAGCTGAACGATCGGCATGACCATGGACATCGCGACGAGCACGGGGCTTCGCCGGAACCGTCTCAACTCGCGTTCGATGATTGCCCAGGTGCGTCCCATCTTTTCTCACCCATAGGTCGCTGCCGATTTGGCGCGTTTCGCGGTCCTGGCTATCCCCGTCTCAACATGAACGGACTGTCTTTCGGCGATGCCTGCTGCAGCTCATCACGCAGCGCCCGCCCCGTGTAGTGCACGAACACGTCGTCGAGCGTGGTGCTCTGCACCGAGAGCGACTGCACGCCCACCCGCGCGAAGGTTGCCGCGTCCATCAAGGCCGTCATCGTCGCCGGGCCGGTGACGCTCGCGATGCGGAACACGCGATCCTGGTTCGTAATGCTTTCGACGCCGGGCAGCTGCTCCAGGGCCTGCTGCCAATCGGCAGGCTCGTTGTCGAAGCTCACCTCGATGACGTTCTTGCCGGGTATCGACGTCTTCAGCTTCAGCGGCGAGTCCAGCGCCTTGAGCTCGCCATGATCCACGATGGCGATCCGATCGCACAATTTGTCCGCTTCGTCCATGTAGTGCGTGGTCAGCAGGATCGTGAGGTCGCGCTCGCGCTTGATGTTTCGCAGCATCTCCCAGACGGCGACCCGCGAGACCGGATCGAGGCCGGTGGTCGGCTCGTCGAGAAAGAAAATCCGGGGCTCGTGCACGAGCCCGCGCGCAATCTCGACTCGCCGCCGCATGCCGCCGGACAGGTTCTTGACCTGCGCGTGGCGCCAGTCGGTGAGCTCGACGGCCTTGAGGAGCTCGTCGATCAGCTGTTCGCGCCTTGGCCGGGCGACGCCGTAGAGCTTCGCGAAGATGATCAGGTTTTCCTCGACGCTCAGCTCCAGATCGCTCGTCATCGATTGCGGGATGACGCCGATCGAGTGTCGAACGCCGTCTGCCTGCTTCACGACATCGAAGCCGTTGACGATGGCCGTCCCCTCTGTCGGCAGCAGCAGCGTCGTCATCATGCGGATCAGCGTGGATTTCCCCGCGCCGTTGGGACCGAGCAGGCCGAAGATCTCGCCATCTTCCACGGCAAACGAGATCCCGTTCACCGCGGTGAACGTGCCGAATTTCTTGACGATGGCTCGAACGTCGATGGCGTTCATGTTTCGCGACAGGCCTACTGCGCAGGCAACACGACGTACGCAGTCATTCCGACGGCGAGCCTGCGATCGCTGTTGTCCACACGCAGGCGAATTTCAAACGTCTTGATATCGCGCTTCGTGCGACTCACATCGCGCTGCGTTGCATACGAGGCGTCGACACCCCGATAGAACACGGTGCCTTCGCGTTCGACTCCGGACGGTAATCTGACCGGCAGCTTGTCTCCGATCCGCACGCGATCGATGTAGCTCTCCTCAACGTCGGCCCTGACCCACAGGTCGTTGGGGTCGACAAGCGTGATGACCGGTTGACCGGGGCTCACCACTTCCCCTGCGCGAACGGCCCGCAGGTCCACGATGCCATCGATGGGGGCATGCAGCTCGGCGTATCGGAGCCGCACGTCGGCCTTGGTCTGTTGCGCCGCGGCGGCCGCCTGCATGTGCTCGTTCGCCTTCACCTGGCTGCGGCGCATGGCAATCTGCTCCGCGTTCGAGCGCGCGAGCGCCACGGCTGCGCGCTGGGCCTCGGCCTGCTTCCTGAGGGCGTCGAGCTTGCCCTGCGCGGCGTTGACCGCCGCCTGCGCCTGGTCGAGGTCCTGCGGCGACACCACGCCGCGCCGTGCCAGATCCTGCGTGCGCGTGAACGTCGTGCGGGCTTGCTGGAGGTCTGAAGCCGCCGCGGCGATTTGGGCGTCGATCGACGCGAGCGTCGATTCCGCCTGCTGGATCTGATCCGCCGTCTGCCGTTCCTGATAGCGAAGCGCAGCCTCCGATTCCCGCACCTGGGACGACAGCCCCTCGGCGTTGTGCGCGTAGTAGGCGGTGTCGGCCTTCAGTTCGTCGGGGTTGATCACGGCAATGAGCTGGTCCTTCTTGACAGCATCGCCCTCATTCACGAGGAGCCGGCCGATCTGGCCGCCAATCTGCGGGCTCACGATCACGTCGTTGGTGGTGACGATGCCGGTCAGGACGAGTTCGGGAGGCCGGCGGAGCCAGTAGAAATATCCGGCGGCGGCCGCGAGAATGAGCAGCAGGAGCAGGAGCACGCGTCGTCGCATAGAGGTCTTCGTTCGATTCTATTAAACATCTGTTTAAATGCCAACTGGTGTATTGTGTGGACCCGGAGGAACCGGACGTGACCGATCAGGAGCGACAGAAGGCCGAAGAATTGGTCAGCAACCTCGAAATCTCAGTGGGCCAGATCTTTCCGCGCGACGGCGGGAATGCGAGCCTGATTGCGGGAATGATCCAGACACTGAACGGCCTGCGCAGCCTGCTTGGAATCGTCCGGCCGCACTAGCCCGAGGCGGCTTCGGAGACCGCCTCGTGGCGGTCGCCTACGCGCAATTGCGCGACGATCGCGAGCGTCAGCAGCAGTACTACCGCCGCCGACACGTACGGAGTCGAATCGCCCATCTGTTCGAGCGATGCGTTGCCCCACACCGGACCAATCGTGCGGCCCAGGCTCTCGACCGCGCCGGCGGCGCCTTGCACGCGGCCCTGCTCGTCGGCGCTCGCCACCAGGCTGACGAGGCTCGACACGGTCGGGTGGCCAAATCCAATCCCGAACGCCAACGGCACGAGCGCCAGCGCAAACGCGCCGATCGAGTGAGCCGCCGTGCACGCCACCAGTCCCGCGGCACCGCAACACAATCCCAGCATGAACGTCGGCCGGTCCCCGAAGCGCCTGACGATCGGCCGGATAAACCCGCCCTGGATAATCACCCCAATGACACCGAACCCAGCGAAGAAATAACCCGTTTGCGGCGCGTCGAACCCGAAGCGATGCGCGGCAAAGAGCGCAAACGTTGTCTGAAAGACGGCGAACGCGAACCAGTACAGGAAATCGATCACCAGCGCGCGCCTGACGAGCGGCCGGACCAGCAAGCCCGGCAGATAACGGAACGGATTACCAGTGCCCGCGCGCGCACGATGGACGGTCTCGGGCAGCCACAGCCACGCCATCACGGTCGCCACGAGCGTGATGCCAGCCGCAGCCCAAATCGGCGCCGTGATGCTGACGTGTGCGAGCATGCCGCTCAACGCGGGGCCGACGATGAAACCCAGACCGAACGCCGCACCGATCAGTCCGTACGCCCGCGCGCGATCTTTCGGTCCGGTGACGTCGGCGACATACGCGCGCGCGGTCGAAATGTTGCCGCCCGACAACCCGTCGACGATGCGCGCCGCAAACAACATCGCGACGCTGTGCGCCAGAGCCAGCATCACGAAGCTGATGACCGTTCCTGCCAGACTGAAAATCAGCACGGGACGGCGGCCGTACCGATCGGAGAGATCGCCGAGGGCCGGCGCCGCTGCCAGCTGGCAGAGCGAAAACGCCGCAAATAGCAGGCCGATCACCAGCGGAGACGCGCCGAATGTTTCGGCGTAGAACGGCAGCAGCGGAATGATGATGCCGAAGCCGACGAGGTTCACGAAGATTGTCAGGAAGATGATGAGAAGGGGCCGAGTCATGAGACGAATGGGCAAATTGGTGATTTGGTAAGTTGGTAAGTTTAGTCGTGCATCCTGTTTGCCAGGCTTACCAATTTACCAATTCGCCAATCTCAGAGGTGTGACGTGAGCGGCTCGTGCATCCTCGTGCCGTGTTCGAGCGACATGAGCACGACGTCAGCGGTGACCGGCGCGCGGCGGAACACCTCTTCGCCGACTGCGTCCGCGATCGCGTTCATCACCGATCCGTAGCCGGCGCCGACCGGCGGCTCACCGACGCCGCGCGCGCCGACGGGAGTTTCGGGATCCGCCAGGCCCAGGACTTCGGTGTTCATCTTGGCCGGGATATCGAGAATCGTCAGTGGCTTGTTGTGATAGAAGCGCTTTGCCAGCGCAACGCCGTAGTGCTGGTCGTACACCAGCTTCTGCTGCAGTGCGTGGCCGATGCCGAGGTTGATGCCGCCCAGAATCTGGCCGTGGATGCTGCGCGGATTGATGATCGTTCCGACGTCGGCAACGGCCAGATAGTCGATGAGGCGTGTTTTGCCCGTTTCGACGTCGACTTCGACCTCGGCAAATCCCGCGACGAACGAATACGTGTCTCCGTCGTGCGGATAGGTGTCCTTGGCCACGCCCATCAAGCCGAGGCCCGCAAGCGCGGCGGCCGATCGTTTCGTCACCGCATGAATGTCCTCGGGCAGCTCGTGGCCGTCGTACCTGCCGCCCAGCGCGATCGCGCGCGAGGCCGCCTGCGCGTAGGTGAGGCCGCGCGACGGGTTGTCGCGCCGATAGACCCGCTCGTTGCCGAGCGTGTAGTCCTGTGGCGAACCGCCAAGATCCTTGGCCGCAATTTCCTGCAGCTTCTGCCGTGCGTCAACCGCACCCGCCATATTCGCGCGCGTCATCGCGTGCGTCGTCTGGCTGCCGACCGACATGGCGGACCACGGAAGGTTCTTCGCCGTGCTGCCGAAGTTGACAAGCACTTTGTCCCACGGCATGGCGAGCACATCGGCGGCCACGCGCGCGAGGTCGATGCACGAATGCGTGCCGAGATTGCCGACGCCCGACTGGACGTACAGCTTGCCGTCGGGACGAATCGTCATCAGGCCGTCGTATCCAATCGAGCCGGCGCCATGAGGGCCGACCGCCACGCCAATGCCGCGGACCTTGGTCCCTTCGCGCTTTCCAGAGCGCGCCTTCCGCTCGTCCCACTTGAAGAGCTCGGCGCCGCGATCGAGCGCCTCCTTGACGAACGCGCTCGTCACGTGGGCGCGCTGCCCGTTCGGCCTGGGCGGGCCGTACAGCGCTTTGCCTTCGGGTGAGTTGATGCGGCGAATTGCCACCTGATCGAGGCCGAGTTTTTTGGCCGCCTTGGTCACCACCGGCTCCATGATCGCGTTCGCCTGCATCGGACCGGGCGATCGCTGCTGGGAACGAGGCGGGGTGTTCGTAATCACGGCAACACCGCGCCACCGCATGGCGGGCGGTTGCCAGATCAGCGACGCGGCGTTGGCAGCAGATCGATAGTCGCCCATCGGGCCATACGCGCCGTTGTCTTCGACGATGAAGAGATCGAGAGCCGTGATGCGGCCGTCCCTGGCAAAGCCGACCTTGGCGCGGCCGATCATCCCCGTGCGCTGCCGCCCGATGTAGTGTTCCTCCTCGCGGCTGATCCGCATCATCACCGGCATACCGGTTTTCTTCGACAGGATCGCGGGGATTGCCATCGACACCGCGCCAGCGCCCTTGCTCCCGAAGCCACCGCCGCAGTACTCGCTGACCAGCACGATGTTCGCCGCGTCGATGCCGAGCCAGTTCGCCAGCGGATCGAGGGTGCGGATGACGCTCTGCGTGGAACCGTGCAGATACAGCTTGCCGTTCTGCCAGTACGCCATCGCACTGCGCGATTCCATCGGCTGGTGACTCGTGGACTGCACGACGAAGGTTTCGTCGACGACGACGGCGGCGTTCGCGAAGCCTTCGTCGAGACTCCCGTACGACCAGGTATCGGGCACCGGCCCCATCGGCAACGCACCCTGGGGCGCTGCTGCGAAGTCGGCCTCCGTCCACTTGAGCGTCTGGATCTTCGGTCGCGCCTGTTGCGGCGGCGTGTTCGGAGCTGGCGCCGGCGTCACCCACACGTTGCCTTCGAGCCGGGCATTGGCCCCGGTCGGACGCAAGCTCTCAATGGGGTCGACGACAAACGGGAGTGCCTCGAGATCGAGCGTGATTTGTTCGATCGCCTCGGCTGCGGTCCGTTCGTCCACGGCTGCAACGGCCAGAATCGGCTCACCCTGGTACAACGGTTCGTTGGTCAGCGCTCGTTCGGCGCCACGCAGATCCGGCAAATCGTCGGCCGTCGCGATCGCCTTAACACCCGGAATGGCCATGGCCGCGCGAGTGTCGATCCGGCGCACGCGCGCATGCGGCATCGGGCTGAGGAGCAGCTTCGTGAACAGCATGCCGTCCGCACGGTAATCTTCGGCGTACTTCGCACGCCCGGTCACTTTGGCAACGAGATCGGGTGTCGTGTAGTTCTGGCCGACGAGTTTCTGGTCGGACATGTGATACTCCTGAAACCGGCTCGTCCTTGGCTCGGCGACGTGCAACCGCTCGCGCTCATTATGGCGCAATTCAGATCCCTCGAGGCCGTAGTGTATGTGCCGGGCCTTGCATTCATTGAGGCTTCACCGCGTGCGATTCAGGTCGGCCTGAATCCTTGCAAGGAATCTCTGGAACCGGATCGCTGCGCGCGTGCTCCAGCAGCCGGGCTCAAGCGGTCACGAGACGCAAATTACGGTACGTGAAGCGGCGCGCGTGCCGTGCGCAGTCTTGTCACGACTTCGAGATAGAGCGCCCGTTCCGCAAGTGCATCGCGATCGACGGCGCCGAGTGTGATCGCGCTCGAGTCATTGGACAACAACGCGATGACTGGGCCGTTTTCTTGCGGTCGCCCGGTTGAAGACGGGCGCTCGGCGGATGCCGTCCCGCCTCCGCCCCCCGGAGAGTTCTGCGGGCTACGGCGAGGCTCGCCGACGCCGATTTGTGGCGAAGGCGGCGTGCTACCAGGTGCCGGTTCGCTGCTCGGAGAAGAGGTGCGATGCACCGTCACACTCAGCACGTCCGCGGGCCGCGTGAATGAATACGCCAGCCGCGACGTCGCCACGTCGTAGGTGAACCGTACGGTCACGCCAGCGGCCGTGGCCTCGAACGTCACCGGCGGCGGCGCCGCACCGTTAATGAGCGGCGGCGTGCTGTAGGGCGTACGACGCGGGCGCGCAGCCTGTTCGTACGCATAGGCCATCGCCAGCAGTTTTGGCTCCGACCATTCGGCGCCGAGGAGTTCGAACCCGATTGGCGCGCCGCCCTCGCTGAAACCGGCCGGCATGGCAATGACCGGCAGGCCGGTGCTGGGGCTCAGCTGGCAGTTCGATCCTCGCTGCGGTTCGCCGATGACCGCAGGAGGCCGTCGAAGCGTCGGGTACAGCATCCCATCGAGCCGATGTTCCTCCAGGGCGGACAGCACGAGTTGCCGAACGGCGTTGCGTTTCACCATCGCGCGCCGGTAGTCGTCAGTGTCGCGCGCTTCGGGACGGTTGCGCGTTCGGAAGTTTGCCTCGAGCGACGAATCATAGCGTCCGCTCGCCAGAATGTCCGCCAGTGAATGAACAGGCGCGTTCGGAAAATGCGCGAGATAGTCGAACAAGTCGAATTTGAACTCGGCGTTGATGACGCTGCTCCCCTGCATCTGCTCTTCGAGACCGGGCACGGTGATCTCGATCGGCTCGGCACCTGCCTTTTTCATCGATTCGATCGCTGCCCGCACAATCCGCCCGACTTCTTCGTCCTCGGGCCCGGATCCGAACAGTTGCTTCAGCACGCCGAGTCGCACACCTTTCAAGCCATCGGCATTCAGTCCGCCGCGATAGGTGCCCGGCACGTGCCCGTTGCTGCGCGCCGTGATCGGATCGGCCGGATCGGCGCCGACCGTCGCATCGAGCATGACGGCCAGATCGGTGACCGTGCGCGCGAGCGGCCCGCCGATGTCCTGGGTGTGGGAGAGCGGAACAATGCCCGTGCGGCTCGACAGGCCGGAGGTTCCTCGGAGCCCGAACAGATTATTGTTGGCCGACGGAATGCGAATCGACCCGCAAGTATCGCTGCCCATCCCGGCGACGGCGAAATTGGCGGCCACCGCCGCGCCGGTCCCGCCGCTCGAGCCGCCAGGCGTGCGATTGAGATCGTATGGGTTCAACGTCTGGCCGCCGAGCGAACTGATGGTGGTGATTCCGGAGGCAAGCTCGTGCAGGTTCGTCTTGCCGATGATCACGGCGCCGGCATCGCGAAGCCTCCTGACCTGAAACGCATCGTGCTCCGTCGCGAACCCAGCCAGCGCGAGCGAGCCCGCCGTGGTCGGCAGATCGGCCGTCTCGAAGTTGTCCTTGATGACGATGGGAATGCCGTGAAGCGGTCCACGCACACGGCCGGACGCCCGTTCGCGATCGAGGGCGTCGGCTGAGTCCAGCGCGTGTGGGTTCAGCGCGATGATCGCATTCAGCCGCGGCCCGGCTTTGTCATAGGCACGGATCCGCGCGAGAAAAATCGTGGTCAACTGTTTCGAAGTGACCGCGCCCGCTTGCATCGCCTGCTGCAGCTCCGCAATTGACTTCTCCATGACGTCGAACGTGCGCACGGCGTCGGCAGACGGTGCCGAGCGTGTCGATTGACTGTGGCTGGCCGGCGCAGCGACGATTAGTGCGCTGGTACAGGCGGCCAGCAGGAGCGGCGTCAGCTTGACCTGGGCGGGTCGTTTACCCTTGGAGTCTGCAAATATTGCCATGTGGTAGAGAGAAATGCCCGAAGCTTGCTCTTTGTGCGCTGACTTCGTCCTGCGGAGGCATCATACTGATCCTGACCTAAGATATCGACCCCGACTCTGATGGGGGCAACCACGAGCGGAACAAAGGCTCCCGGCACCAGTCCACGCAGGCTGGCCGCGGAATACGCAACGGCCCGCGTGCTCGCCGAGTCGGCGCGCCTCTCTGAGGCGACACCGCGCATCCTCGAAGCCATCTGCACGGCGCTCGGATGGGAACACGGCGCACTCTGGCAGGTCGATGAGCAGGCGAACCTCCTTCGCTGCATCGCCGCCTGGCACGTGTCCGGAGCCGACTTCAGCGCATTCGAGGCTGCCAGCCGCGCGGTGACGTTTACCAAAGGGGTCGGCCTCCCGGGACGAGTCTGGGACGCGAGTCGTCCGATCTTCATCCCGGACGTGTTGCACGACGACAATTTCCCGCGCGCGCCGACGGCCGCAACGGTGGGACTCCACGCCGCGTTCGGCATGCCGATCGTCCTCGGTACGCACGTCCTCGGCGTCATGGAGTTTTTCAGCCGCGAGATCCGTCAACCCGACGCCGAGCTGCTGACGATGCTCGATTCAATCGGCAGTCAGATCGGCCAGTTCATCGAGCGTCGCCGCGCGGAGGAGCAGCTCGATCGCTTCTTCGCCCTGTCGCTGGACCTGCTCTGCATTGCGGGATACGACGGCTTTTTCAAGCGCCTCAATCCCTCGTGGTCGAAAACGCTCGGGTTCACCAACGAGGAACTATGCGCGAAACCGTATCTCGCGTTCGTGCATCCGGACGACCGCGAGAGCACACTGCACGTGGCGGACAAGGTAGCGGCTGGCGACGATCTCCTGCATTTCGAGAATCGATATCGATGCCGCGATGGCTCGTACCGGTGGCTGGCCTGGACGGCGGTCCCGTACGCGGACGAGCAACTTATTTACGCAGCGGCGCGCGATGTGACGGACCGGCGCATCGCTGACGAAAAGCTCAACCGCTACGCGAACGAGCTCGATCAGGCCCGGGACGCCGAGGCGGAATACGCCAACCGTCTCGCCCAACTCGTGCAGGAGCTGGCAACGGCCTGGGAGAAGGCCGAGGCCGCGACGCGCGCCAAGGCGGATTTCCTCGCGAACATGAGCCACGAGATCCGCACCCCGATGACCGCGATCATCGGCATGGCCGATCTCGCGCTCAATACGAAGCTCAACGCCGAGCAGCGTGAATACATCGGCACGCTCGCGCAAGCCGCGCAGACGCTGCTGGCCATCGTCAACGACATCCTGGATTTTTCGAAGATCGAGGCGCGCAAGCTGAACCTGGAACGAATCGCGTTTCCACTGCGCGATACCGTCGGCGACCTGATGAAGACTCTGGCGGTCCGCGCCCAGCAGAAAGGCCTGGAGATCGCCTGCCACATCGCTTCCGATGTCCCTGACGCGCTCATCGGGGACCCGGGCCGCGTCAAGCAGGTCCTCACCAATCTGATCGGCAACGCGATCAAATTCACCGAGCGCGGCGAAGTTCTGCTGCACGTCGACATCGGATCGCTCGACCAGAACAAGGTCGTCGTGCACTTCGCCGTGCAGGATACGGGCATCGGGATCCCGGAAGAAAAACGCTCGATGATCTTCGAGGCATTCGCCCAGGTCGACAGCTCCACGACGCGGACGTTCGGCGGAACCGGACTGGGACTGGCGATCGCCACGCAACTTGTCTCGCTGATGGGCGGAACAATCTGGCTGGAGAGCGCGGTCGGCGTCGGCAGCACGTTTCATTTCACGGCCCGGTTCGAGAGCCAGCGGTCCGAGCGCGCGCGCGACGACACGCCCGACCTGCAGCAGCTTCCGGTGCTGATCGTGGACGACAACGCGTCCAACCGGAAGATCCTGCATGAATTGCTGTCCAACTGGCGCATGAAACCGGCGGCGGTGGCGGGCGCCGCCGAGGCGATGCGGGCGCTCGTCGCTGCCCAGCGTCGAGGTCATCCCTTCGCGCTGGCGATCCTCGACGGTCAGATGCCGAAAGTCGACGGCTTCCAGCTGGCCGAACGAATCAAGAAGGACCGTCGATTCAAGAAAACGCCGATCATCATGCTGACGTCGGCGGCACGGCCCGACGATGTCGCGCGCTGCCGCCGCCTCGGCATCGGGATGCACGTCACCAAGCCAATCAAGCAATCCGATCTCCTCGATGCCATCGTCTCGGTCGTGGGCAGGCGAGTGCTGTCTTCAGCGAAGGCGTTTCCCTCCCCTCCGCCCCGGCGCGCCCACCGACGCCTCACCGTTCTCGTCGCCGAAGACAATCCAGTGAACCGCTCGCTGGCCGTTCGCATCCTCGAGAAGCGTGGGCATCGTGTGAAGACTGCGGAGAACGGCCGCGTCGCAGCCGAGATGGTCGAGCGTGCGACCAGGCCGTTCGATCTGGTGCTGATGGACGTGCAGATGCCCGAAATGGACGGCCTGGAGGCGACGATCACGATTCGCAGTCACGAAGTCGCATCGGGTAGGCATGTGCCGATCGTCGCCATGACGGCTCATGCGATGAGCGGTGACCGCGAACGGTGCCTCGAGGCCGGAATGGATGCGTACGTGTCGAAGCCGATCCGCGCGGCGGATCTGGTTGAGAGCGTCGAAAGTACAGGGGCAGCGGTGGCGGGGCGCGCCAAACCGTCCCGCCCGTCCCCTGCTCCAGGCCCGGCGTCGGACGCCGAGGTGGTCTTCGATCCCGATCGACTGCTCGTCAGGCTTGGCGGCGATCGACGGCTGATGCGCGAGCTCGTGACGATCTTCCGCGCCGATACGCCGGATCGCATGCGGCGGATCGCCGACGCCGCCGCGACGGGTGACGATCGCGCTCTCCGCGAGGCGGCCCACGCGCTCAGGGGATCGCTTGGCACGATCGACGCGCAACCTGCTCTGCGGGCGGCTGCTCGCGTCGAAGAGGCCGCGCAGACCGGTGACCGCGGATCCATCGACGGCTCGGTTGGCGCGCTGGCCGCCGAAGTCGGCCGCCTGGAGAAACGTCTGAACGAATCGATGTCCAGACCCCGGCGACGCGCGCGACACGCGCTCAAACAGTAGACTGCATCGAGAAAGGCGAACCATGGCACGCTCCTCACACACGCCCACCATTCTGGTAGTCGACGACGACCGCGCGACCCGTCTGGTCACACGCACCGTTCTGACAAAAGCCGGCTACCGTGTACGCGTGGCGAAGGACGGCGCCGAAGCGCTCAAGATGCAGCGACTCCGTCCGTTCGATCTTATCGTGCTCGACATGTGGATGCCACGCACCGATGGCCTTGGCGTGCTGGATCGCTTGAATCGCGTCAAATCGCGGCCAAAAGTCATCATCATGACGTCGGACGACACGCCTGCGACGCTGCTGAAGGCCATTCGGCAGCAGGCGCACGAATACCTGCAAAAGCCGGTCGAGCCAGCGGCGCTGGTGTCGCTGGTTCGCGAAGTGCTGAAGAGCGGCACCGAACCGCGGATCGACGTGGTATCGGCTCGTCCCGACTGGGTCGAGCTCGTCGTGCCGTGTACGCGAGAGGCAGCCGATCGGCTCCACGGCGTCATGACGCGGCTTGAAACAGACCTGCCCGAAGACCTCCGCGAATCGGTCAGTTACGCTTTTCGCGAGCTCCTGATGAACGCCGTTGAGTGGGGTGGAAAGCTGGATCCGAAACGGAAAGTGAAGATTTCCTACATCCGGGC
>JBKPDW010000193.1:0-14200 GCA_046728115.1 Acidobacteriota bacterium
AGGGAACACCATCACCCACGGCGATCCGGATGGCAGCTCGACGATTCGGGAACAACGTCTCGACTGTCTCGACCACTGTCTCCAGGCATTGAGGGCGGAACAGCGCGAGTTGATCGTGGAGTACTACCGGGATCAGCGCCGGCAGAAGATCGAGCGCCGTCGTAACCTTGCGGACCGATTGGGCATCACGATGAACGCGCTCGGCATTCGGGTCTGCCGGATTCGGGACGCACTCATGACATGCGTGGAGGGTTGCCGCAAGGTGCAACGAAGGATTTAGTGGGCGTGTGTCCTATGTGATCATGACCACCCTAGGGTGAGACCATGTCCCTGCGAAACGAACCCAGGCCGGACGCGCAGCAGCTCGTGCGTTACATTCTCGGGCTCCTGCCCGAGAAGGATGCGGAGCGTATCGACGAAGCGAGCATTGTCTACGACGAGGTCGCAGCCCAGCTGCGCATCGTTGAAAACGATCTCATTGACGACTACGCCTGTGGCAACCTCACTGGAGAAACCCTGGAATGGTTCGAGTCGTACTATCTCGCATCCGCGCGCCGGCGCGAGAACGTGCGATTCGCAACGAGCTTCCTCGCCGCTGTCGATCGAGCCGTGGAGCGCTCTGAACCATCTGTAACAGCGCCTGCGCCAGCTGTGGAAAGAGCCGATGATTCTCTGACGAGTGCACGTTCGCACGAACGCATGACGCCCCGCTCGAGGTTGGCCTGGAAACTCGCGGCGGCCGCCGCCCTGTGCATCGTTTGTGGATCCCTGTTCGAGACGCTGCGCATGGGGGGCCGGCTGAACGTCGCTCGGAGCGAGACCGCTGCGCTCGACCTCCGGGCGCGCGAACTGGAGCAGCAACTGAGCGCGCAGCGCGCCGCCAATGCGGCGATGAGCCAGGCGCTGCAACGCGCCCGCGAATCGGCTGCATCCGCAGCACTCCCTTCAGCGAAAGACCCATCCGACCGAAGGGGAGCCCCGCCGCCTGTGCGGACCATCGCACTCGTTCTGCTTCCTCAGACCCGATCGATCGCACCGACTCCGACGCTTGTCATCCCGAGGAACCTGGACAGCGTCGCCTTCGAGCTGCGGATCGAATCGAACGACTATCCGCGTTATCAGGTTGGGCTGCGAGATCCGGCGACGAACGAGACCGTCTGGAGGAGCGGTCGGATCGCAGCGAAGGTGACCGGAGATCAGGCATCAGTCTCGGTTGTTGTGCCCACCAGCGTGCTGAAAATGCAGCACTACTCACTCGACGTCGAGAGCGCGGCCGACAGCGCGGATGTCGTGGGCAGTTACGCCTTCCAGGTACTGCCGCGATAGCGCCTCGGGATCTGCACACGCCGGAACCAATGGCATGACGAAGAGGTTTGCCCACATCTGTGCGACGCTCGCAATCGTCACGCTCTCGCCCGACATTCAAGCCGCCCGTCGGATCTTCGACCAAGCACAGGATGTCACCGTGCTCGAATCTGGCTCGGTCATCGAGCGCCGACTGACGCGTGGAGAAGAGCACCGATACACGATCGCGCTGAACTCAGGGGAGTGCGCGACCGTCATCGTCGAGCAGCGAGGAATCGACGTCATTGTGCGCGTCCACCGTGCGGACGGCCGTACGATTGCGGATTTCGACGACAAGATTGGCAAAGCGGGCGAGGAATCGGTCGACATCGTGGCCGACACCGCCGGCACCTACGCGCTGGCGATCGCACCGGCACCCGGAATTACGGCGCCTGGCGTTTATGAAATTCACCTGGCGAGTCGCCGGGCGGCCACCGATGCCGATCGCTCGATTCAGGAGTCGCGCGAACTGCGCACCGCCGCCGCTCGCCTCGATGAAGAGGGAAGATTCGCCGATGCGCGACCGCTGCTCGAGCGAGCGTTGGGGCTCACCGAAGCGGCGCGTGGATCGGACGACGTGCAGGTTACCGCGGTCGCGGGCAAGCTCGCCGGCGTGTACCTGAGGCTGCCGGACACCGCCAAATCAGAATCGCTGTACAGGCGCGCACTCGCGATCATGGACGGCACGTTGGGAAGTGAACATCCGGCGACGGCGTTCATGAGATCGCGGCTGGCCGTCGTGTATCAGTACGCGGGCCAGCGCCCGAGAGCAGAGGCGTTGCTCCAGCAGGCAATGGACGTCATCGAGCGCACGTTGGGTCCGGAACACCCGGCATACGTGAGCTGTCTCATGACGCTGGCGAACATCAAGGACGAAGCGGGAGATCTCGAGGAGGAAGAAAAGATCGACCGCCACGCGCTGGCGATCACCGAGAAAATCCAGGAAACCAACAGCACGCTGTACGCAGGTCTTCTGAACAATCTGGGCGAGCTCTACCGTCAGAAGGAAGACTACGAACGCGCGCGCGAGTTCTTGGGGCGCGCGCTCGTCCTGGGCGAAAAGCTGCGCGGCACGGAGAGCTACTACATCACCCCGACGCTCCAGAACCTGGGCATCGTCGCGCGCGAACAAAAAGACTACCTGACGGCCGAAGCGTATTACATGCGCGCCCTGTCCATCAGGGAGAAGGTGCTTGGACCGAACCATCCCGAAGTTGCACAGCTCTTGAACAATCTGGCGGCACTCTATCGCGCGAAGGGCGACGAGATTCGATCCCTTCAGACCCATTTCCGCGCGCTGCGGATCTGGGAGGAGGCGTTTGGTCCGTACCAGCGGCCAACGCTCGTCTCCGTCGGCAATGTCGCCAGAACGTACGCAGCCATGGGTGACGTTGCGAACGCGGTCGGCTTTCAACGTCGCGTGGACGGCATCATCGAGAGACAACTGGCTCTCAATCTGGCGGTCGGTTCGGAGCGACAGAAATTGGCGTTCCTCGGGAGCACGTCGGAACGCACCGACAGGACGATCTCGTTGCATCTGATCCAGGCGCCGGCCGATCCGGACGCCGCCGCGCTGGCGGCGCTGGTCCTGCTGCAGCGCAAGGGCCGCGTGCTCGACGCCATGACCGACACGTTCGCCGCCGTGCGGCAGCGGGTCGAGGATGAGAAGGATCAGCAACTGCTGGACCAACTCAAGGCGACAACCGCGCAACTGGCCCGAAGTGCGCTCAGCCCTCCAGATCAACAGCGTGCCGCAGAGCGCCGCAAATCGATCAAGGAGCTGGAGGCGAAAAAGGAACAGCTCGAAGCCGAGCTCAGCCAAGACAGCGCAGAGTTCCGGGCACAGATGCAGCCGGTCACGCTCGAAGCCGTCCAGAATGCAATTCCCGACGATGCCGCGCTGCTGGAGTTTGCAATCTTCCGCCCGTTCGATCCCAGGGCGGAGCGGAATGCGGATGCGTACGGAGCGCCGCACTACGCCGCTTACGTCGTGCGCAAGAACGCGGCGCCAGTCGGTCGCGATCTGGGCGCGGCCGCCGGAATCGACCAGGCGGTGGACGCGTTCCGGCAGACGCTGCGCGATCGCACGCGCGCGGACGTGAAACAACTGGCCCGCGAAGTCGACAGGGGCGTGATGGAACCGCTCCGCGGCTTCCTCGACGGCGCCACACGACTGCTCATTTCTCCCGACGGCGACCTCAATCTGGTGCCGTTCGAGGCGCTCGTCGACGATCGGGATAGCTACCTGATCGAGCGCTATGCGATGAGCTACCTCACGAGCGGTCGCGATCTCCTGCGTATGCAGGTCGTCCGCGAGAACCGCAGCGCACCGGCCATCTTTGCCGATCCCCTCTTTGGCGAACCCGCCGCCGGGAGGAAGCCGCTGTCGGCAGGCAGACCGCGCGGGGGCGTCCCGAACAGCGAAGAACGATCCACGGTCTACTTCCCGCCACTGGCGGCATCCGCGGGCGAAGCGCGCGCGATCAAGGCCCTCTTCCCCGAAGCAACCCTGCTGACGGGGCGCCATGCGACGAAGGCCATGCTTCAACGTGTGGAATCACCCCTCATGCTGCATATCGCTTCGCACGGGTTCTTCCTGCAGGACGCGAGCGATGCTTCGCAGCATCCCGCCGCCGCCGCCTCGCTGAGCGGAAATCTCGGCGTCGACAATCCGCTACTGCGCTCCGGGTTGGCGCTCGCCGGTGCGAACCTGTCCCACGACTCACGTGATGAGGGAATTCTCACGGCGCTCGAGGCATCGGGTCTGAACCTGTGGGGCACCAAACTGGTCACGCTCTCCGGCTGCGATACCGGAATCGGCGAAGTCCGAAACGGCGAAGGTGTCTACGGATTGCGCCGCGCATTCGTGCTGGCGGGCACGCAGACTCTGGTGATGAGCTTGTGGCAAGTGACCGACTCCATCGCGCGCGAGACGATGGTGGCGTACTACACGGGTCTGCGCGCCGGTCTCGGCCGCGGCGATGCTCTGCGCCAGGCAAAGCTCGACATGCTGAAGCGGCCCAGCCGGCGGCATCCGTTCAACTGGGCCAGCTTCATCCAGTCGGGCGAGTGGGCCAGCCTGGACGGCACGCGCTGAACGCTGGCTCCAGACGACACGCGGACAGAGTTCCGGCCGATTCGGGGAGCGTAGATCGCATCACTCTCCCTTCATCCGATCGACGGCGCGGAAAGGCTTCTCCCGTTCGTGCCTATCTCTATGAGCCCTGCAGCTGATGGCCGCGCCATCGCAGCAGATGGCGTTGACCGCACGTTCTGATCGATCAGGAGAGAAGCGCCGTGAACATCCTGACAGCTGAATATCCACGGGAATTCGATGACGATGTCACGCTGACGAATTGCAAGCGTCTCCACATCCGGGCCTTGCGCACCTCCGAGGACGGCCCGATTCGCGAGCTCTACGCGCGCCTGAGTCCACGGACACGGTACCTCCGATTCTTTTCGCCGATGCCGACGCTGCCCGATTCCGTGGCACGCCTGCTTGCCTCGGTCGATTACCGCCGGCAGTTGGCGCTCGTGGCGGAGCACAACAATGGCAATGGCGACGAGATCGTCGCGTTGGGAAGCTTTGGAGCGATCGACGATCACAGCGCGGAAGTCGCTCTCGTCGTCCGCGACGACTGGCAACGGCAGCGCGTCGGCACCGAGCTGGCGGTTCGGATTCTGCTTGCTGCGGAAAGCCGCGGGTTCCAGCGATTCATCGTTCACATCCTCTCGGACAACGTTGCGATACGGAGGCTCCTGAGGCACGTCGGCGAAGTGGTGTCGACACGCGTGAGCGGCGGTGTGTCCGAGCTCGCTTTCGTTCGCCGCAGCACGACCGAATGAATGAGACGGGCGCTCAGAACATTCCGTTCGCGTTCACCATTTCAGCCGGTACCGGCTGGCCCACATCCCAGAGTTCGGCAATGCGATCGCCCTCGAAACGAAAGATGTGAACCACGGCCGCGCCGCGGTCACCGGGCGTCTGCCGAACGTGTGAATGTACGGCGACGAGATCGCCGTCCTCCAGCGCGCGCAGAACGTCGAGTCGCTTGCCTGGGTTCTGGCGCGCGTTCTCGGTCATACCGGCTATCAGCGCCTCGGCGTCGCCTGTGAAGAATGGGTTGTGATGGCGAAATCCCTCGCCGATGTGCTTGACGTACGCTTCGTGAGCCCGGCCCGAGGCTGCGAGTTGTAGAAAAGAAAGCGCGGCGTTTTTTCTGTCCATAGTCGTCCATCCCGTGAAAAACGGTTGCCACATCGCGGCGATAGGCGTCGTCGCGCTGGGTATGCCGTGACGGGAACTACCTGGCGCGCATCAAGGCGACGACGAGGGTAATGAACGCGACCACGTCGAGGCATGCGCTGGCCAGATGCGAGTACTCCCAGCGCCGTCGAAGCGTTTCCCAGTTTGACGGGCTGAACGTCCAGTTCGCCGTGGCCTGGTTCACGGGATAGGTGATGAACGCGAAGATGAACAGCGATGCGGCGACGCACAGCGACGAAATGAGTGCGCCGGTGAAGAGACGGGGTTCCTTCCAATTGGCGAGCGCGAGGACCATGGTGACGACAGCAGCGCTGAACACCACGACGGCGAGGAGAGCCCAGCCCCGATAGAGTTTCTGAACCGTGAGATATTCGGAGCGCGATAGATTGATCTTGTTCGGGAGTTCGAACACGTGCGCGAGGGCGCTCGCCATCGCAACTGCCGTGAGAATCAGACTCGCAACGCGCATGGATTCCTCAACACGACAGCACAGCTTACGTGCGCCGACCATTCGATGTCGACGGGCAAACATACGGTCGAGCTGAAGCCTCAACAGCGCTGTTGCATCCCAGGCGCAGCCTCGATCGACGCACAACGCTACGACGCGCCGAAGAGCCGACGTATGCAACTATGTGGGTTTTGATCCGCAGACGCTGACCGGAATCCCACGGGATCCCGGTCAGCGGGGATGTGTCCCGACGCGTTATTGCCTAGGGGCAGGTCGCTGCGATCATGCGAACAGTGTCGACCTTCAGTTTCGGCGAACGAGATTCGGCCGAGCTCGAGGTCCCGGCCGGAGCGGTCGACGGGCTGGGCGATTCGTCCAGGGTTCCGGCAATCTCTACCTTGTGTCCGACGTGTGGTGTCAGCTTCGCGTCATCGGCGTCGAGTCGATATTCGCTGGCTTTGGTCGAGCTCGATGCCCCTGCCGTTCCGGCTGTGCCTGTGGTTCCCATCGCTACATCCGTGAGTAAGAATTTCGTTGTCGCCGCCGACGAAGGCGTCGTTCCGGCAGTACCTGTCGGAGCCGGAGCCGCCGGTGCCCTCTGGATACAACCTGTCACCGTTACGGTTTTCGATGCCTGTGGAGAGGTCTGCGAAGGTGTCGACGTCTGTGCCACGAGTGCGACAGCGAGACTGAGAGCGCACGTCGCAACTGCTGCCGACCAGATTCTTGTCATGCATGCCTCCTGAAATTCAGATAGACCGGCAAATGGTGCAACTATCAGACCGTACGACACCCCGTCCATTAGCTTTGAATGCGGCTTTCTCGCTGAGCTGCGAACGCGTGCGCGAGCCATCGCACGCCGGTCACGCTTGGAGAGCGACCGAGATGCCGAGCTGCGCGATCACATCGATCGCGAGATCGAGACGCGAATGACGCACGGTCTGTCGTCCGAAGAGGCACGGCGAACGACTCTCAGGGATTTTGGCGGCGTCGAGCGCCAGAAAGGAAGAGTCCATCATCCGCGTGTTACGTGGGCCGACACTGCACGCCACTCTCCATTCCGCCGTGCCCACACGTCGGTATACCGTCCCGACCTGACGAGGCCATCCTGCGTGGTATAGCTCGTTCGCGCGTGAATGATGGCGATATCGCCCAGAATCCGGACGATCACGTCATGAGCTTCGAGGCCGGAGATCGTGACGGGCTGCGCCGTCACCTCGAGAAACCGCTTCCGATCCAGCAGGGAGCCATCAGTCTGGGAACAGAGAAAATCGTCGGCGAGAATCTCATCGAACCGCCGAACGTCGGAGTTTTGCACCGACCGGACGTAATCGCGATTCAAGTCCAGGAGCACGTCGCGATCCGACCTCGAGGCCGTTGCGGTCTGCATGGCAATCTCCCTTGCTATCCAATCGCCTCGAGCAGGGTCGGGATCTCGACCGGCTTGACGAAGAACGCATCGAAGCCGGCGGCTCGAGCGGCCTCGATATCCTGCACCTGACCGTAGCCGGTCAGGGCGATCAGGCGGATGGGTCCATTGTTGGCGGTCGATCGCAGCGTTCGCGCGAGCTCGAAGCCATCCATCTCCGGCAGCCCGATATCGAGCACCGCCACGCGCGGGCGCAGGCGCCGGGCGAGTTCGAGCGCCTCGCCGGATGTCGACGCACCGAACACGTCGAGCCCGGCCTCCTTCAACGTGTCGAGCATCATCTCGAGCGCATCGGGGTTGTCGTCCACCACCATCACGCGGCCGATCTCCGCCTGCCGTGGAGGCGTCAGGCCCGCGTCCTTCTCCTTCGCTGGCGCCGCCCGGGCCGATAACGGAAGCCTCACGGTGAACGTGCTGCCCTGATTGGTTCCGGCGCTCTTCGCTTCGATCGTGCCGCCATGCAACTCCACGAGCGTCCGCACAACGGCCAGGCCGAGTCCGAGCCCGCCCTGGCGTCGATCGAGCCCGCGCTGGCCCTGCACGAAGAGATCGAACACCTGCGGCACGAGGTCGGCCGTCATGCCGATGCCATTGTCGCGGCATTCGATGATCACTTCGCCGTTCTCCCTGCGCGCGCGCAGCACGACGTGGCCGTGCGGCTCGGAGTATTTTGCGGCGTTCGTCAGAAGATTCGACAGCACCTGTGCAATGCGGATCCGGTCGGCGTCGATGATGATCCCGGATGGAACATCCACTTCCAGCTGGTGATGCTTTTCGGCGAACATCGGACCGGTCATCTCGACGGCTCTCGCCACCACCTCGGCGAGATCGAAGCGTTCGCGCCGTAATTCGATGGCGCCGCGCTGCAAGCGCGACACGTCGAGCAGATCGTCCACCAGGCGCGCCATGTGTCGAATCTGTCGCTCGAGAATCTCGCGTTCGCGCGCCGCGACCGCGATGCCGCGCAGCTTCATCAGGTGCAAGGCGGTCAGTGCCGGCGCGAGCGGATTCCGCAGCTCGTGGCCGAGCATCGCGAGGAACTGGTCCTTGGCCCGATCGGCCGCTTCCGCTTCGGCGCGCGCCGCGTCGGCGCGCGCAACCTGTTCATCACGTTCGCGCTGACGCGTCTCGAGCAGCGCTGCCGAGCGCTTGAGCGCGTCGAGCAGACGCTGCAGCTCGGTCACGCGCGAGCCGACTGGCGAAGGGTGCCGGCCGCCCGCGAGCGCTTCGGCTTCCGCAACCGACTTCGAGATGTCGTGTGTGATCCGCCGCGAGATGAGAAACGCGCCCCCGCCTCCCAGCCCGACGAGGAGGACGGCGATTGCCAGGAGCGCGATCATCGACTGCCGAAACGGTGCATCTACCACCGACGCCTGCACGGCCACGCCGGCAATCCAGCGGGACATGGGCGCCCGGCTGAAGGCACCCCACACGGCCGTTCCGTCCAGCGAAATATCCTTGTAGACTCCCTGGTCCGCTGCGGCCGACCGCTGCAGAAACCCTGCGGTGCCTTTCTGTCCGATGAAGCGCTCGGGATCACGCGAGCGCGCCACGAGCACGCCGGAAGGGTCGACGATGCCGCGCACCCATTCATCGGTCACGGAGGATTGCCGCCGGAGGACATCAGCAAAGCTGTTCGATGTGATCCACGCGGTGACGATGTAAGTGACGCGATCATTGCGAACGACGGGCACTCGAACCGGAAATCCGAGTTCCCTCGTGATTTGTCCGACCCGCAGGGTGCCGATCGCCGGTGCCCTCGAGGTAACCGCACGATCGAAGCTGTCGCGATCGGCGACTGCCGGCAATGCCTCGCCGAGGGGCACCGACGTGTTGAACGTCTGCTGGCCGTCGGGCTTCGCCAAGGTGACCGCGACCCAGGTGGGCTGCATCGGCAGGAGGTGCCGTGCCTGGTCGTAGAACAGCGGCACGTCGTCGTCGGTGAGACGGTCTGATTGTCCGAGCCCTTGGAGCGCGCGGATCGTGCCGCCCAGTTCCGCGTCCACCAGCGCGGCTTCCGCGTGCGCCGCTTCGAGGAGCTGCCGTTCGACGGAAGATCGATTGTCGGCGACCACGCGGCGGACGAGAGAGGCGGCGACAAGAAGCGTCGGCAGCAGCGTGCCGATGACCAGCAGCAGGAGTAGCGCACGCACCGAGAACGTACGCGCCGGTCTAACTGCCGGGCCTCTCATACAGGAAACGTTACCACGCGCAAGGCGGACCCGTACGGTGAGGCCAGCGCTGCCCCTGAAAGGGTGTTTCCTTAAGAATTCGAGCCCGTTCCCCCCAATGGGCGCGAGTTGCGATTCAATCTCAGGCAACGTCCTCGTGAACAGCCGAACGACCATGGCGATCGCCAAGCGCGTCCCTGGACGATCGGCGACGGCGACGACCGACAGCGTCGATTGCATGATGATGTGCCGGTCCAGCCTGGCGCGCGACGACCGTCGATCCGATGGTTGCGCTGCGCACCGATTGAGACATCACGAAGTCTGTTCCTCGAACCCGCAAACGAAGCCTGGTGCATCGTCGTCGCGCGACATGCCAGTGGGATCGATGTCCACGGTCGTGGCGAGTTGCGCGGCGATATCCCAACGGCTTCCAACGGCGTGAGAGAATGGGGACCCAGCGTAACGATTCCCATGAAACTCCTTCGTTTCGGCGATCCCGGCATCGAGCGGCCCGGCCTTGAGCTGTCCGATGGCACGCGAGTCGATGTGTCCCGGTTTGGCGAAGACTACGATGAACGATTTTTCGGCAGCGGCGGGCTGCAGCGCCTTCGGGAGTGGGCGAGTCGCGAAGCCTCCACCGCTCCCGTTGTCCCATCGGAGATCCGGCTCGGTGCGCCCATCGTTCGCCCCAGCAAGATCGTCTGCATCGGCCTCAACTACCGGGACCATGCCGCTGAAAGCAAGATGGAGATCCCCAGGGAGCCCGTGATTTTCCTGAAGGCCTCGTCGTCGCTCTGCGGGCCCAATGACCCCGTAGTCATTCCGCGCGACGGGTCGAAGCTGGACTGGGAGGTCGAACTTGCGGTTGTCGTTGCCAGACGCATGACCTACGCGTCGCGCGACGATGCGCTCGCCGGCATTGCCGGATACGTTCTGCACAACGATTATTCCGAGCGCGCCTTCCAGCTGGAACGCGGCGGGCAATGGGTGAAGGGAAAAAGCGCCGATACATTCGCGCCGCTTGGTCCGTTTCTCGCCACCGTGGAGGAGATTTCCGACCCGCAGCGCCTACGCCTCTGGCTGAAGGTCAACGGGCAGCCGAGACAGGACGGCACGACGGCCAACATGATTTTCGACGTGCCGACGCTTGTCAGCTACGTCAGTCAATTCATGACGCTTCTACCTGGTGACGTGATCAGCACCGGCACGCCTGCGGGGGTTGGGCTGGGCATGAAGCCCGGGCCTGTGTACCTGGCGCCTGGCGATGTTGTCACGCTGGGGATCGATGGGCTGGGCGAATCACGTCAGACGGTGGTTGCCTACAGCTGAATCGTTCGATTGCCCTTCCTCGCTGCCGGCGCACGATCAGAGCCGGCGGCCCCGCTGAAATGACCGCCGTCGCATATGCTGTTGTCAGACGTGACCCTGTTCAAGACGTTGGATACCCTCGATGCGAGCGATCAGCCGCGCATTGGCGGCAAGGCCTATAACTGCGCGCGGCTCAAGCAAGCGGGATTTCCCGTCCCTGACGGTCTGGTCGTTCCCACCGATGCCCTCGACGCGCAGATTCGAGCGATCCCTGCCGAATCGTGGTTCGACTCGCTGCCGGCGGACACCGTGTTCGCCATTCGATCCTCGGGAGTCGGCGAAGACAGCGACGGACATTCCTTTGCCGGCATTCACGAGACTCAGCTGAATGTCCATCGCGATCGGATCGTCAACGCGGTGATGCGCTGTCGCGAATCCGCACAGTCGGAACAGGCGCGCGCGTACCGCGAAGCCCGGCACCTCAGCGCGGACGACCTGGCCATCGGCGTGCTCGTGCAGCGGATGGTGCCCGCGCTGATCTCGGGCGTCGCGTTCACCGTCAATCCGACTACCGGGGCGGACGAACTCGTCATCAACGCCGCGCCTGGCCTGGGCGAAGCGCTCGTGAGCGGTCGCGTTACGCCGGACGAGTACCGTCTGCGGAAGAGTGATTTCGGCATCATTTCATCGCGACGGGTGCGGGACACATCCGATCCGCTGGATCTGGTTGTACTTGGCCGATTGCTGCTTCGCACCGAGCGCTACTACGGCGCCGCGCAGGACGTCGAGTGGTGCCACGACGGCGCGCAGTTCTGGATCGTCCAGTCTCGCCCGGTCACGTCCGCTCATCGGGTTCCACAACCTGCACTTCGCGCTCCGCATTCGGCCGGGCACTCCGGGGCATCGGCAGAGGTTGCCCTCCACTCAGCCATCAGCGATCAGCAACGCGCACTCGCGGTTCCCGATCCCGAATGGACGCGCGCGAATCTCGCGGAAGTCCTTCCCGACCAGCTCTCGCCGCAGAGCGTCGCCGCGTACACGGAGATGCTGAATCGTGGCCAGCGGAAGTTCATGGGCCGTCTGCTCGCACCCGATTCCGAGTTGGGCCCGATGTTCGGGGCTTTTCACGGCCGCCTGTACATGAACCTGTCGCAGATGAGACGCGTTGCGTCCATCCTGCGGGCGCCCGCGGCCAACGTCCTGCGTTCGCTCGGGCACTCAGAGGCGATTCAGCCCGACGACGAAGTCGTGAAGCCGTCGTCGCTCGGAGTACTGCTTCGATGCTTGCCTGATTTGATTCGCACAGCCAGCTACGACGCCCGAGCAGAAACGCTGCTGCGACGCCACGAGAAGCAGACGCGCGAGGCGATCGGACGCATCACAGCCACGGACCCGCGAACGATGTCCGATGGCGACATCTGGAAAATGATCCAGTGGTGGATCGACATTGGCCCGGACGCAATTCAGATCGTCTTCATCATGAGCGGTGTCCTGTTTCGCGAGACGGCCATCCGAAAGGCCTGTGTGGCCGTTGGGTTCCCGTACGAGCGCCTCGTCTATCCGCAGCTGGCCGCCGGAGAACGATCCGTCAGCTCGCAGCAGGCGTTCGACCTCGTCGCGCTCGCCGACTCGGCCCGGCGCGAGCCTGCAGCCGTCAACTACCTGCTCGCCAACGACGGGACGTTCGCCGACTACCGCCAGCGATTGGAGGGCACGGCATTTCTGGAGCGGTTCGATCGGTTTCTCGACGAGTACGGGCATCGAGGGCGGTACGAATCGGACTGGTCACTGCCGCGAATGCATGAGAATCCCGCGCCCGCCTTGTTCGCGATCCGCGAACGCCTTCATGGCGCACCGCAAGACCTCCAGGCGATCGCGGCCCGACAGGAAGCCGAGGCTGCGGCGGCCTGGCGCGAATTCGAGGCGCGCCTCTCGTGGTGGCAACGGTTGACGCTTCTGCCGCTCACACGCGCGTATATGCGCCGATTGAAGAAACAGTATGTGTGGCGGGAGCAGGTGCGGTCCGATTTGACGCGGGTTCTTCGTTACGCCCGTGAGTACCACCTGACGCTCGCCACTCGCTTCGTCGAACGAGGATGGATCGATCGGCGTGACGACTACTTCCTGCTCGAGCTTGGAGAAGTTGGCGAAGCGATCGGAAATCCGCGACAGGATCCGGGGCTGAGGGACATCGCGGGACGCCGCCGGGCGCAATTGTTGGCTGAACGCGATCTGGCCATGCCGCTGCTCATGCACGAGTCGGAGCTGCCGTCGTTGCTGGCCAGATCCAGGGAGACAAAGATCGACGGTACCGCGCTGACAGGATTGTGCGTCAGCCCGGGCCTGGTCGAGGCCGATGTCGTCGTGATGCGCGATCCCAGCGAGTTCGCTTCGATGAAGCGAGGTGCGATTCTGGTGGCGACCGCGACCGACCCGTCCTGGACGCCTCTTTTCACCCTCGCATCGGGTGTCATCGTCGAAGTCGGCGGGATGTTGTCGCACGCATCGACGATTGCGCGCGAGTACGGGCTGCCGGCGCTCGCCAACGTCAAGGATGCCACGCGGCTCCTCAAGACCGGCGATCGAATCATGCTCGATGCGTCAGGGGGCCGTGCTGTTCGCGTCGAGATGAACGTTCAATCGGCCCTGAGGATTTCGACTGGATCGAGCCGCGTAGCTCTCCGCGCCGGAACGTAGCACGCGGCGGCCCCGACGAGAAGAAGCACCGTTGCGACGGCGCCGTAGGTCAGAAAATCAGCGCCCCTCACGCCTGGCAGGACCGCGGAGAGCAGGCGACCGACGCCGACCGCCAACGTGCCGCCGATGACAGTACCTAAACCGACCAGCGCGAGGCCTCGACGAAAAACGATGCCGAGGACATTCCAGGGCGCTGCGCCCAGCGCGAGCCGGACGCCAAATTCGCGTGTCTGCTGCGTCACTGCATAGGACGTGACGCCGTAGATGCCGACGGTCGACAGCAGCAAAGCGAGCACGGCGAACAACGACATCATCGCCATGGCGCTGGTATTCGGCAGCAGTGCGGCGTCGACGAGCTCGCGCATTGTCTTGATGTGGTACGCCGGCTGCGTTGGATCGACCGATGCCAGCGACGCACGAATGGCATCGGTGAATCGATCGGGATCGCCGGCGGTTCGCGCGGCGAGGAACATCATTGGCGACGGCGCCTGGGTGATCGGCACGTAGATTTCAGGTTCGGGACGCCTGGTGAGCTC
>JBKPDW010000194.1:0-6642 GCA_046728115.1 Acidobacteriota bacterium
CCTGAGGCAACAGCAATGACGATGCTCGATCGGATGCGCCAGCACAAGAACTGGCTCAAATGGAGCCTGGGACTTGTCTGCCTGGCGTTCGTCATTTTCTACATCCCCGACTTCCTGCGCGGCAGCGGCGCAGACGCCGCCGCGGCCGACGTCATCGCGCGGGTGCAGGGGCACGACATCACCGCCGGCGAGTTCCGCCGCAACTATCAGGCGCAGCTGCAAGCGTATCGCACCGCCTATGGCGGCAACATGAGCGAGCAGCTGCTCAAACAGCTCGGCATCGATCAGCAGATCCTCCAGCAGATGGTCGACGAGCGAGCGGCGCTCGCGGAAGCCGACCGCCTCGGGTTCGATGCCCACGACGAGGAAGTGCGCCAGCGAATCCTCACGATTCCGTCGTTCCAGGAAAACGGCGCGTTCATCGGCGAGCAGCGCTATCAGCAGCTGCTCCGCATGCAACGGCCGCCCGTCTCGCCGTCCGAGTTCGAGGACAGCGTGCGGCGGCAGCTGATCGTCGAGAAGTTGCGTACCTCGGTGAGCGATTGGCTCGCCATCGGAGACAAAGAGCTCGAGCAGGAATACCGCCGCCGCAACAACAAAGTGAAGCTGGCGGTCGTCAGTTTCACCGCCGATACATTCCGCTCTCAGGTGACGGCGACCGACGCCGAAACGGCGGCGTATTTCAACGCGCATACGACGGATTTCAAGATTCCGGAGAAGCGAAAGATCCGTTACCTCCTGATCGACATCGACGCGATGCGGTCGAAAATCGTAGTGCCGTCAGCCGACATCGAGCGCGCTTACAACAACAATATCGAACAGTACTCGACGCCGGAACAGGTGCGCGCCAGCCACATCCTGCTCAAGACCGAGGGCAAGGACGATGCTGCCGTCAAAGCCCGGGCGGAGGAGATTCTGAAGCAGGCGAAGGACACCGCCGATTTCGCCGACCTGGCCAAGAAGAATTCGGAAGACGTGGAGAGCGCCAAGAACGGCGGCGACCTCGACTACTTCGGCAAAGGCAGGATGGTACCGGAGTTCGACCAGGCGGTCTTTGCCATGGAGCCGGGCCAGATCAGCAACCTGGTCAAGACGCAGTACGGATACCACATCATCAAGCTCGTGGACAAAAAGCCGGCCACGACGCGGACCCTCGCCGAAGTCCGCCAGCAGATCAGCGATCAGCTGTCGCACGAGCGCGCGCAGGCACAGGCGGCGGACCTCGCGGAGAATCTTGGGAAACAGATCAGCAAACCGGCCGATCTCGACAAGGCGGCAAAGGCACAGGGACTCGCCGTGCAGGAATCGGGATTCTTCGCACGCGACGAGTCGATTCTCGGACTTGGACCGTCGCCCGAAGCGGCGAGCCGTGCGTTCGAGATGAAACAGGGCGATGTGGCCGGACCGCTGCGGGCGTCGCGGGGATTCGTGTTCGAAACCATGACGGCCAAGCAGGATCCCTATGTGCCCAAGCTCGACGAAGTCAAAGAGCGCGTGCGCGACGAGGTCCTGAAGCAGAAAGCGCGCGATCTGAGCAAGCAGAAGGCGGTCGAGATTGCGTCCAAGCTGAAGTCCGCGCCGGATTTCGAGAAGGCGGCCAAGGCGGCCGGCGTCGAGGCGAAGACGACCGACCTCATCGCGCGCGACGCGCCCATCGCCGATCTCGGCAACGCTCCGGCCGTCGAAGACGTGGCGTTCAGCCTGCCGGTCGGAGCCGTGAGCGACCCCATCACCACCGACAACGGCACGGCGGTGATCAAGGTCGTCGAGAAGCAGGAAGTGACTGGCGACGAGTGGAACAACAACCGCGATCGCTTCCGCGAGGAAATTCTCGCTGATCGGCGCAATCGCTTCTTCGGCTCCTACATGACCAAGGCCAAGCAGAAGATGAAGATCGAGGTCTACCGCGAGGCGCTACAGCGGGCGGTGAGTTAGGACGCGAAACCCAAGCTCGAGTGAAAGCAAGCGCAGAGATCGCGATGGCGCGCAGATCGCGTAAGGACCTGCGAATTCGGCGTTCTCCGCGGTTGCTGGTTAACGCAAGAACGTGAACGGCATCAGCGCCAGCGGCTCTCCCCTCCGGAACATCGTCAGCGGTCCACGGACGGCGCGCAGCACGTCGAGTTCGCCCGGTGAGAGATTCGCGCTCACCCAGGCGCTGACTGCGGATTCGCTCGATCCGGTGAACTGATCGCTGACCACCTCGTAGAAGCTCTTCTTCGGCGGATACACGACGAGCTCCACTTCGGTCTCCGCGGCAATCTTGGCGCGTTGCTTGGCCAGCGCGATCGCGCGGTCGAGGCCGCCGAGCTCGTCCACCAGCTGGTTCTGCTTCGCCTGCCGGCCCGTCCAGACACGACCCTGCGCGAGCGCGTCGATCTGTTCGGGTGTGGAGTGACGCGAGGCGGCGACTTTCTCGACGAAGTCGTCGTAAAAGGACTGGAGCTGCTCCTGAAGTTTCTTCAGCTCCTGCGGCGAGTAGGGCCGCGCCGGCGAGTTGATTTCGGCGTTGCGGCCGATGCTCGTGGACTCGATTCGCGCGCCCAGCTTGCCGTAGACCCCGCCGGTGACGACCTTGCCGCCAAAGATGCCGATCGAGCCCGTCAGCGTCGAGGGCTGCGCCACGATGATCTGGGCCGGCATGGCGATGTAGTAGCCGCCCGATGCCGCGAGGTCCGACATCGACGCGACCAGCGGCCGATCGGAACGCTCGTTCTTCGCGAGCGTCAACTCGCGCCAGATGGCATCGGAGGCGGATGCCGATCCGCCGGGGCTGTCGATGCGGAGCACGATCGCCCTCAGCGAGGCGTCCCGCCTGGCCTGGCGGATGTACTCGATGAACGTGTCGGAGCCGACGACGGCGCCGTTCACCGGATCGTAGCCGCTCTTGCCGCCGACGATCGCGCCCGACGCGTAGATGACGGCGATTCGCGGCCCGCGGTTCAGGCCGAGTGACGCCGGGCTGATGCGCGCGTAGTCGTCGCCCTCGATCTGCCGCCGTTCGTTGCCCGCGCGCAGCTTGTCGTCGACCTGATCTTCATACGCCAGGTCGTCGACCAGACCGGCGCGGACCGCGTCCTCGGGCAGGAATGGACCGTCTTCGATCGTGCGCTGAACGTCGGCCTCACTTTTCTTCCGACCATCGGCGATGCCGCGCACGATTTGTTCATAGAGGTCGCGATTGAGCGACTGGTCCATCTCCTTGTGCGCGGCGGTGTAGCCCTTTTCGGTAAATGTGTTGACGGCAGTCTTGTAGTCGCCGATGTGATGGAGATCCGGATACGCGCCGATCTTGTCGAGGGTGCCGCGCAGGAACAGTTCGTAGGTCGCGACGCCGGTCAGGTCGAGCGGCGCCGACGGCATCAGGAACACCTTGTCGGCGGCCGTCGCGAGGTAGTACTCGCGGTCGCCGCCGTAATCGAGATACGCGTACACCGGCTTCCCCGACTTCTTGAAATCGAGCACGGCGTCTCGGATCTCCTGCACCTTGGCCCAGAACGGCGAGTCGAACCCGGTCGGCCTCAGGAGGATGCCGCGCACCCGCGCGTCCACTTTGGCTTTCCGCAAGTTCTCCACCAGCGTGCGCACGGTTGGCGTTCGCACGCCTCGGAGGTAGCCCACGACATCGGTCGGCGCCATCTCGGCAAGGCTGCCGCCGACCTTCAGGACGAGCGTGGCGCTCGAGGGGACTGCCGGTTCGCGACCGAACAGCAGGTAGAGCGTGGTGAAGCCAGCGATCGAGACGACGACGGCGATCCCCAGCAGCGTAAACAGGATGGTGAAAGCGCGGCGGGCCATGGAAGACCTCATTGATGATCGTGATTTTTGAGTATAGCCGCTCACCCGCCGGGGCCCGAGCGCGGGAGCGCTAAGGTATACTTGGAGTTCTGCCAGCGGACGGAATTCTCACCACTGCGGAAGTGGCGGAACGGCAGACGCGCTAGCCTCAGGAGCTAGTCCGGGCAACCGGGTGGAGGTTCAAATCCTCTCTTCCGCACCACGTCAACACCACGTCACGACGCGACTTGACGGCGGATCTTCGCCACAAGTTCGCCCTTGGGGCTGACATGTCCCCCGACGTCTCGTTCGACTCGTGTTCGACACGTTCCCGTCAACGCCGGGTCGCGAACGTGTCGGCTGACACCTGTACCATCGTCGCGCTGGGGCGCGCCGAACTGACGATGAGGCCCTAAGGTAGACCCTATTGGAGCAGGAACATTGGAATTCAGGCACGAGGCGATTTACGCCCCGACAGTTGCTGGCTCTAGCGAACCGCTTGCTCCGAGATGCGAAAGATCTAACGTTCGTCCATCGTCAGATGACCCGCCACTATCGCGCGCACAGCGTCTCTTGCGTTTAAACTGTCAGCTCAATTGGTAGCAGTTCCTCCGTGTTCCCATCATGCGATACATATCGATGTGAATTCCGGTCCTCCCTCCGCCAGTTTCAGAGACGCCGGCAAGATACTCTAACCGGTCGCTTCCTTCCAAAGGAGTGGCACATGACGTAACGAGCACGACGTCCAACAACGACGCGAGTGACCGCAGAGATCAAAATGGGTATGATCCACACTCGACGAGCTTCCTGCCGACCAACCGCCGTTCGTCGGCGATGCGGCCTCTCGTTGGTCGCGTAGACAATGGGCCCGTGCCACCGCTGCTCATCTTCATGTGGCCGTACGTCCTATTCTATTGGGCCGTATTCTTCTGGGCGTTCGCGCCGGAGTTCAGGATCTTCTCGCGGCAAGCTGAGCCCGTGACGACGCCACAGGACGCCGGCTCCAAGAGACTGATCGCGATTGGGCAAGGCGCCGCGATGTTCGCCGCGTTCGGGATTGCGGCGTTTGTCCGGCGGGCAGCGCTCCCGCATCGTGTTTGGCTGTTTTGGCTAGGACTCGTCGCGATCGTCGCGGGCAGCCTGCTGCGCCGCCATTGCTGGCGCATGCTCGGCGCGAGCTTCACCGGCGCTGTAATTGTGCGGACCAATCAGGCGGTGGTCGATCGCGGCGCCTACCGGTACGTGCGGCACCCTTCATACACGGCGGGCGCGATCCTGTTCTTCGGCATCGGCCTAACGCTCGCTAACTGGATCAGTCTGCTGGTGTTGATGGCCGCCGTCACCGGCGTGTACGGCTATCGCGTCGCCATCGAGGAGCGCGCGCTGGAAGCAACGATTGGTGAGCCGTACCGCCTCTACATGCGCCGGACGACTCGGTTTGTGCCGTTCGTGTTCTGATGGAATCCGCCGGCGGCTTGAACACCGCGCGCATACGTGTAGCTGAAGTTCGGTTTCAGCTGCGGGATTCGGGTCGAGCCAATCTTCAACCGCACAATTCCCGGCCGTCACGACTGTTGCGTCGGCGGCCGCAGGCGCACCTGGGTATGGACGGTCCCGAAGGGTGCGGTCGTGAACGACGAGGTGCGGCCGGATAGAGCTTCAGCCCCTTCTCAAGTTGGCCGAGATCGTTGACGAGAAAGCCTTCGAGGTCGCTTTCGAGGTGCAGTGTCGTGTCAAGGGCGTTCTCGACAACGGTGTCAGGCGTGGCCACATCTTCGTCGACTTCGGCAACGGTGAACCCAGTTCGCGAAAATAGTGGTTCGTGGGCTCACCTCCGGAGAGGCCGCCGATATCACCAGCCATCATCCGAAGGATCTCCTTCGGCGGATATTGATTGCCAGCGTGCTTGAGCGCAGCCCTACCGCGGACCACGTGAATCCTGATCGACCTGACGGGCCAGTAATACACCGTTGTCGTGGAAGCGACGTATTTCGACCTGGCGGCCTTCGACCACATGGGCCGGAAGATGATGAGCGACGAAGAGCGGCCAGCTGTTCTCGTCGCGCGCCGGCCGGACAATTAAGGCGTCGCCGCGCGCGCCATTGGTCCTGCCCGCTTGACATCTGCGAAGTTGCAGCGCACAGTGGCCGATCCAGACAAGGGACTACGACGAAGTCACGCGGGCGCACTTGTGTTTCTTCGATCAGTGGCATCCTGGGTGGCCGGCGGAACCCCGCCCTGTTCCGCGCACCGGTCAGCGCATCCTGAGGAGGTGTTATGACTCTTCGTGGCCTGCTCGGCGCCACTCTTGCGGTGATCCTCTGTAGTGGAACGGCCGCGGCCCAGACCAGCACAGCCACGCTGAGCGGCGTGGTGACCGACGAGTCGAAAGCGGTCGTGCCGGGGGTGTTGATCACGGCGACCGACCCGTCGACCGGACGCACGTATACGACCGTCACGAACGAACGAGGTGAGTACCGGCTGGTGAATGTGGCACCCGGCACGTACACCATCCGCGCCGAGCTGGTCGGGTTCACGCCGGTCGATGTCAAGGGATTCGAACTGCTGGTCGGCCAGCAGGCGAACCTCGCCTTCTCGATGAACGTGGCGGCCCTGCAGGAGAGCCTTACGGTCAGCGGCGAATCCCCCCTTATCGATACGCGCTCATCGCAGGTAGCCGGCAATGTGGACCGACGGCAGATGGAGACGCTGCCGCTCCAGGGGCGGAACTGGATGTCGCTGTCGATGCTCGTCAAGGGCATCACGGCCAACGATGTGTCGACGAGTCCCGGTGTCGGACGCGACGAGTTGTTTCAGCTCAATCTCGATGGCCAGCAGGTGACGCAGAAGCTCGGGCAGGCGCGC
>JBKPDW010000195.1:0-17601 GCA_046728115.1 Acidobacteriota bacterium
CACGTTGAAGATGTCGAGCTGGCCCTGGAAATTCACTCTCTGGACGTGGAATTTCTTCGCCAGGCGAACATCGATCTGGTTCCAGCGCTTCAAATATTTCGTGCCCGGCGCGAGCAGCGGCACCGTCACGCTCGACTGCACAAGGGTAGGGAGCACGGTCCGGTCGACGTTGTAATTCACATTCAGCGACGAATCGACGACGCGGTTGAGCGTTGAGCTGTATTCGGCGTCCTGACGGGCAGTGCTGCCGAAGGTGCCGGGATAACCCTGCCAGTTTCCGCTGATCTGCACGCCCAGTGGGAGCGGATAAGTTCCGGAGATCTTGAACTGCGTGACATACGGGATGGCCAGTCCGCGCTGATCGCAGAACCGAAGGGAATTCGGATCCGGAACATCACAGTTGACAGTCAGCATACGGCCCGTGCTCACGCCTCCGTAGATGTTGCCGCCGTGGACGTGCGCGGTGAAGCCGACGTCGTAGCCGTTGTACCACTTCTCGTTCTGATCCGAGTTCCTGTCCACGAGCTGCGACAGGCCCAGCTTCGACGGGTTCAGATTGTAGATGGTGATCGGATCCGACGCGTTCACCGGGTTCGCAATCGTCACGGGCGCGAAGTCGCTGAACCCGACCAGCACGTTGTCGCTCACGAACAAGCGACGCCAGCTTCGCCGGACCCAGTTGCCCGAGACCGACACGCCCATGGCGACCTCGCGCTGGACGCCGAGGCTGTACTCCCACTGATACGGCCGTCTGATATCCGAATCGGGCAGACGATTGAGGGACTGCCTCGTGTTGAAGGGGGTGTTGACGGCTCCGAGCTCACTGTCCTGCGCGATATCGTCTCCGTTCCGATCGGTCCATGTCCGGCGATCGGTTTCCTGACGCAGCGGGTTGTAGACCTGTGCAAATCCGACAGTGGAGAAGGCCGTCATGTATTTTCCGATGTGCCCCTTGATTGCGGTCTTGCCGTCGCCCTTCAGATCGTAGACGCCACCAAGCCGCGGCACCCATGGATCCTTCCAGTTGGGCAGGTTGTAGATGGGTCCGTACTCCCGTAGCGGCACGAACCGGCCTGGTGGCGATCCCTCCTTGGGAATGTACGTGTTGAAGAACTCCATCCGCAGGCCTGGGTTGAGGGTCAGACGCTCGAGCGTCCACGAGTCCTGTACGAACAACCCAAGGTCGTACTTGATGTTTTCCTGCGACCACTGCGTCGTGTTGTACGCCACCACCGAGACGGGAGCGCGAACGCCGGTGCTGGCGTTGAGGCGGTATTCCTGGATGAGATCCACGCCGCCCTGCAACGTTCGCTGATGCCGGTTGCCGCCCTGGCCGAGTTGAATCCCTGTCTTGAACGCGTGGGTACCGGTCACATACGACACGGCACCGGTGTACGTCCACCGGTCGGGCGCCCTGAAGTAGTACGGACCTTGCGGCGCGCCCCACGCTTCGGTCGTATTGCGATCGAACCGGGGAATATCGGTCGGTCCGACGCTTGCCTGCGCCTCGTTAGTCGAATATGTCTCGTCGTTCTCCGAAAACCCTGCTTCGACGAGCAAGCGACTGCTCAGCGTTCCCGTGTACTTGCCCTGAGTCGTGAAGTATCGTTTCGGGCTCCGAATGCCGCAGGCCTCTTCCGCGTAAAGCGCGGGGCATTCGTGGCCGCGGAACTTGACGATGCGATCCAGATAGGCTGCGAACTTCTGCCGCTGCGAGATCTGCCACGTCAGGCGCACGACGCCGCTCTTGATCAGATTGTCGTCGACGGTCGGCTCGAGCGGCCGGCCGTTGCGCCCGTCGGCGGGAACGTAGGTCTTGTGCGTCGAATCCAGGTTGTAGAAGGAATCGGTGACCGTCTGATCGACCCCCCAGTGGCGGAACGACCCGAAGAACCACAGTCGGTTCTTCTTCAGCGGCCCGCCGAAGCCCGGGTTGAAATCATGGATGCGCTCAACACGATTCGGCGCCTGCAGCCCCTGCTGTTGGAGCTCGTCGGTGTAGTTGTTGCTCTGCCAGCTTCCGGGTGTCCGCGACGCGAACAGCGAGCCCTTGAACGTATTGCCGCCGTCCTTCGGGATCATGTTCAGCCGCACCCCGGAGGCTTGCACTTCGGCCGACAGGCCGCTGGTCTGATACGACATTTCCTGAAACATCCCGTCGTTGAAGTAGTTCTGGATGGCGCCGTCGCCCTCGATGCCGTTCACGCCCATCCCGTCCACTTGAATGGCGTTGTCCCGGCGCTGAGAACCGTGGACTGCCATGTAGGTTTGCTGCATTCCCGCCGTGCCGCCGACGTCGGGTGCGCTCAGGGTCACGCCTGCCAGCGTCGCTCCGACGGCCCAGATATTCCGCCCGGTGGGCACGGCGTCGAGCAGATCTCTCGACAGCACCTGCTGTGTCGTGGCGCTCTTCACGTCGACCACCGGCGACGCGCCGGTGACGGTGACGGTTTCCTCGAGCGCGCCCACTCTGAGCTCGGCGTTGACGGTCGCGGTGAAGTCCGAGGGCAGGTCGATCCCCTCGCGCTTGAACGTATTGAAACCTGTCAGGGTGAACGTGACGACGTACTCGCCGGGCCGGAGGTCGATGATGCGATACAGACCCGCTTCGTCGGTGACGGCCGTCTTCACCCGCTCGATGAGTGCGGGGCTGCTGGCCTCTACAGTCACGCCGGGCAGGACGGCGCCTGTCGCGTCTTTCACCACCCCCGCGATCGCACTCTGTGCGAACGCCGGTGTAGGCGCGAAAACCAGCGAGACGAACGCGGCACACACATAGACGCCGAGACTTCTCCGTCTCATGTGCTCCTCCCTTCAAGAAGCGCTGGGTCGGGTCACCTCCGGGACGAAATGCGAGCGGATGGCGCGACGCGCGCCGACCAGAACGTGAACTGGGCGCCGATCTTCACGTACCTTGTCGAAATCCGACGCCACCGGGCCGCAAAATACGCTTCGTCACCGAGCGCGTCAATGACTATTTGCGCGAGCGCATACTGCGCGTTTTCAACCCAGGACCAGGAACTCTGGCCGGACCAAGCCTCCAGGCTAAGACACCAGGAAGGTCCCGGCTAAGCCACCAGGACTGAGGCTCGACGCACCGGCAGAACGCTGGAGCGAGGGTGAATCTGACGCAAGGGATGTGAGCATCCAGCGGGACGTCACCCGATATAATCCGTCCGACATTGCCCCATAGTTCCGGCGAGCGCTTCGGCCCGTACGAGATCGTGTCGCCGCTCGGCACGGGTGGCATGGGCGAAGTGTACCAGGCGCGCGACACCCGACTCGGCCGCAATGTTGCTCTCAAGGTCTTGCCCGCCGCCTTCGCCGGGAACGCTGACAGGCTGCGCCGGTTCGAGCAGGAAGCCCGCGCCGCCGCGTCCATCAATCACCCCAACATCGTCGCCGTCTTCGACGTCGGCACCCAGGACGAGACGCCGTACGTCGTGTCGGAATTGCTGGAAGGCGAGACATTGCGCGCCCGGCTTCAGACCGGTGCCCTCGGCGTCGGCCGCGCTGTCGACTACGCGGTGCAGATGGCGCGCGGCCTGGAAGCCGCGCACGACAAAGGGATCGTGCATCGCGATTTGAAGCCGGAGAACGTATTTCTCACCCGCGACGGGCGGGCGAAAATCCTCGACTTCGGGCTCGCGAAGTTACGCGAAGAGCCCGAGCCGCCAGCCCTCACGGCCACCCTGGCGGCGACCACGACCCCCCATACTGCGCCGGGCGCGATGCTGGGCACGTTCGTGTACATGAGCCCCGAGCAGCTGCGCACACACCCGGTCGACCATCGGACCGACATTTTTGCGTTCGGCGCGATTCTGTACGAAATGCTCGCGGGACGACGACCGTTTCAGGCGCCCACGATTCCCGATACCATCGGCGCCGTTCTCATCAAGGATCCCACGGACCTGACGCTCATCAATCCCGACGTCCCGGCTGGCTTGAACATGATCGTTCGGCGCGCGTTGGAGAAGGATCCGGAACGGCGGTTCCAGTCGGCACACGACCTCGTGTTCGCGCTCGAAGCGACCAGGACCGCGCACGTTGACGCGGCTTCTGTAGTCGCCAGCGTCTCTCAAACACCGCGCTTCACGCGACGTCGACTGCTCGCCTGGGTGCTGGTGTCGGCCGCCGCGCTGGCGCTGCTGTTGGTGACCCTCCCGCGCATGCGCGAGCGGCCGCCCGCGCCACCTGTCGCCCGACTCACCGTCACGCTGCCCGATGGCTTGGTGTCGCCGCACGGCTTGGCCACACAACTGGCGGTCTCTCCCGATGGAAAGCATGTCGTGTTCACGGCCCAAGCCAGCGGCGACTCGGCGCGCCTCTGGCTGCGTCCATTCGACACTGCCAGAGCCCGGCCGTTGCCCGGCACTGACGAAGCGACAGGGCCGTTCTGGTCGCCCGACAGCGCGAACGTCGCGTTTTTCTCCGGATCGGAGTTGAAGCGCTTGACCGTCGCGAGCGGCACCGTGCAAACGATTTGCGACGTGCTTACCGCCACCGGCTCGACGACGTCGCGGGAATCGGCGGGAACCTGGAGCGGGACCGACACCATTCTCTTCGGTGTCGGTGAATCGGGACAGCAGCTGTTTCGTGTGCCGGCGAACGGCGGCGGTGTGTCGCCAGTGACACGGCTGGAGCAAAACGAGGTGAGTCACGGTCGTCCCGAGTTTCTTGGCGACGATCGGCATTTCTCTTTTGCGCTGAACCCGGGCGAGCGCGACCCGAATGTGTACGTCGGGAGCCTCGACGGCTTCGGCCGAGCATTGTTGAAGCGCGGTAACGGCGGACCGCCGCGATTTGTGGCGCCCGATCGCCTCCTCTTCGTCAGGGATCGGACGCTGTTCGCGCAGCGGTTCGATCCGAAGCGCTTCGTCCTGCAGGGGGAAGCGGAAGTCGTCGCCGACGATCTTCCTGTCGAAGGTTCCGGAAGCGGCCTGTTCAGCGTCTCGCAGAACGGCCTGCTCGTGTACCGAACCGGAAGCAATCCGCTGTCGCAACTCGCATGGCTCGACGAGACTGGCCGGAACCTGGGCATCGTCGGCGAGTCCGGCAATCTCGTGATCATGGGACTATCGCCCGACGGACTGCGTGCGGCGTATGGGCGCCGGGATCTTGCGACCGGCGTCCAGAACATCTGGGTGCTGGATCTCACGCGCAACGTGCCGACGCGCCTGACGTTCGGGACGACTGTCGATGCCGACGCGACGTGGTCACCCGACGGCCGCCAGATCGTATTTGCCTCGACACGTGACGGGTTGAAGAACCTGTACGTCATTCCCGCGAGCGGCGGATCCGAACGCGTGGTGCTGGCGTCGACGGGGCCGGGCCTGTCGCCGGACGCCTGGTCGCCTGATGGCCGGTTCGTTCTCTACCATACGGGACCACAGCGCGAGCTCATGGCGGTGCCCCTGACCGGCGACAGGACGCCGTTCTCCGTGGTCAAGCCTCGTGTCGGAGCGGTGGACGAGGCGACGTTCTCCGCCGACGGCCGCTGGATCGCATACAACGCCGATGAATCCGGCCGACACGAGGTCTATGTCAAGCGCTTCCCGCCGACCGACGCCACATGGCAGATCTCGACCGCCGGCGGCGTACAGCCGCGTTGGCGAAAAGACGGACGTACCCTGTTCTTCCTGGCGCTCGATGGAATGATGATGTCGGTCGACATTCGTGGCAGTAATGTCTTCGAAGCAGGCCGGCCGCGCGCGCTGTTTCAGACGCGAGTGGTTCCTTCGGGGGCTGTCGATCAGTACGCGGTGGCCCCTGACGGCCAGCGGTTCCTCGTGATGCAGCCGTTCGGCGAGTACCGGATGATGCCGCTGGCGGCGGTGCTCAACTGGCCATCGCTCACAGCGCGGTAAGACGCGAGGAGCGATATGCAGGGTAGCGGCGGAGGCGGATTCGTGGTCGACACCGCGACGATTTTCCTCGTCGCTCTTGCATTGGTGGCGCTCGGAGGGATCTGGATTTGGCTGTTGTCACGAAGGCGACCGTAATCTTCGTGGGTGGTGATACATGACCTTGTTGATCGTGCTACGCACGACGCTCGCGGGTCATCCCGGCCATGGGACTTCGGGACAACTCGATGTTGACCGCCCGCCCGAATGTGTCCACCTCGAACCGAACCGTCATCACCAGCGCCAAGTACTCGAATAGCAGTGAGGGTACGAGATTGTCTCGCTCGAATGGATGCATTCTGCGGTCCTCGCCGAGAATCACCCCGCGTTGGTGTTGGCGATCGATTGCCGCAATGGTTCCCGTCATTCGCGATCCAGTATTTACTGCCGCGTGAGCAAGTGTCGATGGGACCAAAGTCGCAGGACAGCGGCAGACTCGAGCGAACGATTTATCTGGGACGTAGGCGTGCGCTGACTGACTCTCCGCCACAGCACCGACGCAGGGCGCCGGCGGGATCTCAAGTCGTGTTCGAGTTCGTCCGGACGCTGATCGCGCGCCGATGTGCTTTACGCACAAATGGTGCTGTGCGACGAATGATGGGGGAGCACCTCTTGTCAGCTGCTGTGACAAGGGCGGCGGTCGTTGGGCCTATCCGTGAGACTGGTAGTTGGACTGGCCCTTTTCGACCTTGATGGCCGTGTTCCGACCAAGATGTTTCTTTGGCTCGAAGCTGACCGTGTCACCAACGTTGAGCCGCGCGAACTCCGTCCAGCGCACCAAGTCGTCGCGGCGAAAGTCGCGGATCTCGTTCGTCTCATCGCGAATCAACCCGGTGTTGCTGCCGGGATCGAGCGACACGATGCGTCCGTCATGTCGAGTGGACATATGAGGTGCCGTGAGAATCGACGGGAATCGTAATCTCTCGAGAACCGGAGCGCAAGTAGACAACTCATTTGTGGCGTGTGTCGGATTTGAAACGCCGACGTCGCCCCTGCCAAGGTTCCGCTCCATCGCCTCGAAGGACCGCATCGGCGGCGAGCGAGCGGCGAACGCTCACTTTTTGAACTTGTTTACAAAGGAGATGAGCAGGTCGGATTGGCGTCCCCATCGGGATTCGAACCCGAGTTTTGGCCTTGAAAGGGCCACGTCCTAGGCCTCTGGACGATGGGGACGCAAGTGGTTGGAACCCGTGATGTTACTACGAGTGCCCTGGCTTCCGGTCACGGCTGAGGGGTTGCTGATGTTGTGTGTCACTTCCGTTTGCTGGCTCATCCTGATGTCGCCGTGCGCGGAGGCCGGGGACGTCGCGCGAGCTGCCCGAGCATCACATCACAGCCGTTGGCGTGCTCGAGATGGCATGTGTGTTGATTGGAGGTCGCGATTATGGATGAGAAACACGATGTCACTATCGACGCGTCACTCGCCGCGCTGAGTGACGCGCTTGGCAAGGCATCGACCGATCTTCGCGCGGCTGTGCCGGCGATCGATCGTGCGCGCGCAGAAATCGCGACGCGCAACACGTCGCTCTCGCGGTCGGTCGTCGCCGATGCCGAGAAAGTGATCGATCACTTGCGCAAGGCCGACGAGTGTCTGCGCGACGTTGTGAAGGATCTGGCAGAGCGGTAGCCGGCCGGCGATCGACGGTACCTCCACGTCGCTCAGGGTCCGATGACCCGGTGGTCAAGAGCGCGCTCGACGTACGCTTGCATCGCTCGGTACCCGTCGTAACGGCAAGACGATCCCCTACGCAATCCGCAAGATGCTCTGCACCCTCGCAAAGAGTTTAGTTTGTGAGTTGCCGTATGCCGGATCCGGGACGTTCGCAGCACCGGAGTCCTCGATTGATCCAAGATCGAGGATCCATAGCCCATGTTGCTGGATCCAGCGATCAATCGAGTCCGAATCAGGCGTTTATGGAAGCACAAGGTGGTAGGATGCTGCCGGTTTCATTCCACAACAACGCGGGAGGGAGCATGGGCATCGTTCGTCGGGGCGTCGGATGCGCTGCCATTACGGTCCTGCTAGCCGCACCGGCCGCCATCGCTCAGGTCCAGACCGGTTCCATCACGGGCATCGTAACCGACGCCAGCAGCGCGGTGTTGCCAGGCGTCACCGTCACACTGACCGGTGAGAAGCTGATCGGCGGAGCCGCCACGCAGATCACCGAGGCCACCGGCGCGTATCGATTCGATCGACTGCCGCCGGGCACTTATGTGGTCAAGTTCGAACTGCAGGGATTTCGGACGATCACGCGCGACGATATTCGCATCAACGCGTCGTTCGTCGCGACGGTGAATGCCAAGCTCGAAGTCGGCAGCGTCAGCGAGACGATTACCGTCACCGGCGAATCGCCGACTATCGATACGAAGTCCAACGTGCAGCAGACGGCGCTGACCCAGGACATCCTGGAAGGCGTCCCTTCCGGTAGAGACCCGTGGTCGGTCGCGAAGCTCGTCGCCGGCCTGGCGGTCTCCACCTATGACGTTGGAGGCACGCAGTCGTATCAGCAGAGCAGTTTCTCGGCACACGGATCGAGCACCTCCGACGTCAGCTTCAACATCGACGGCGCCACGGTGAACTGGCCGGGCGGCGGCGGCGGTTCGACGATGCTGTACTACGACCAGGGCATGTTCGAGGAGATGAACTACATGACCTCCGCCATTCCCGCCGAGGTCATGGCAGGCGGCGTCTCGATCAATATGGTCACGAAAGACGCCGGGAACCTCTGGAAGGGAGACGCGAGATATTCGTATTCGACCGGCTGTCTCTCGCCGCAGGAGCCGACGCCCGGCTGTCTGGAAAGCGACAACTACGCGCCGGGCATTGCCGATGGCTCGCTGCCGAAGACGTTCCTCGGCAACCCGACCAAACAGACGTACGACTTCAACGTCGCCGGAGGCGGTGCGCTCGTCCAGGATCGCCTGTGGGTCAATGGAGCGTATCGCCGCTGGGTCGTCGACAAGCTCGTGAGTGCGAAGAACCTCGATGGGACACAGGCGATCGATGACAACACCCTCAAAAACTACTCCGGCAAAGGTGTGTTCTCGATCGATTCGAACCAGAAGGTGACGGGTTCCTATAACTGGAACAACAAGATTCGTGGCCATCGTCGGGACGGCGCACTCAACGCGCCCGACATCGCCTCGCTCGTACAGCACAACCCCGCCTCTTCGACGCAGGCGAAGTACACCGGCATTCGCAAAAAGCTGGTCTACGAGTCTTCGTTCAGCGTGATGGACGGCCGAACTAGCTACCTGTACCAGCCCGATACGCCGCCAAACGCCGTGCGCAAGGAAGACGCTACCGCTGGCTTCGCGGACAACGCCGCTCAGCGGCACGAAGAGAATCCGAATTCACGGATTCAGTTCGACAACACCGTTTCCATTGCTCGCACCGGGTGGGGCGGATCGCATCTCTTCAAGGGCGGCGCACAGTTCGCGCGCCTGTACTTCGAAGACGCCTATGAATACCTCGGCGACATGTATCTGCTCTACACGGCCGGGCGTGCGACGCAGGTTCGCGAGTTCAATTCACCGTCCAATGCAAAGAATATCGACAAGATTTTCGGCGTGTTCTTTCAGGACAATTGGACGGCCGGCAGCCGTCTGACGCTCAACCTCGGGTTCCGGTTCGATCACAACGTCGGAACGCTGCCCGCCCAATCGACCACGGGCGGTCAGTTCGGTATTCCGCGAAATATTCAGGAGACGAGCCCGATCAATCAGAATCTCCCTGCATGGCGCACCGGTGTCGTGTTCGATCCGCTGGCCGACGGCAAAACGGCGGTCAAGGCGAGCTACAGCCGTTACGCGCTCCAGGTGGGCATCGACCGTGTGTTGAACGTCAATCCGCTGCAAACGGACAACCAGCTGTGCGCGTGGACCGACCCGAACAATGACGGCATCGCGCAGCTGAGCGAAATCAGTGGGTGCCAGGGCTACACTGGTCTGACGAGTCATTACGCGGACGCTGTCAACGGCCCGAGGTGGCCGTATTCAGACGAGGTCACGGCAGGGGTAGAGCGTCAGATCGCGAGGGATACGCGCGTCGCCGTGATGTACTACTACCGCACGAACCGCGATCAGATCGGCCTGCGCAATATCTCCGCACCGCCGAGCGCGTATACCGCGGTGACGATTCCGGTGCCGAACGGTCCTGGCGGAACGGTGGCATCCCCCGTGCCGACGACGGCGACGCTGTACAACCTGAACCCGGCGTTTCTGGGCCTGCAAAACAACGTGGTCGACAACCAGCCGTACCTCGACACCGAGTACAACGGGATCGACATTTCCGCAACGAAGCGTATGTCGCACCGTTGGCAGCTCGTCTCGGGCGTGTCGTTCGGCAAGAACACAGGCGGTCTCAACACGACCACTGGGGCCACCGGGCAATCGTCGACCGTCGACCTGAACGATCCCAACATCACCCTGTATTCGAAGGGCGTCGTCGGACTCGATGCGAAGTATGGGTTCCGCTTGTCGGGCAGCGTTCAGTTGCCGTGGGAGCTGCTCGTCGCCGGCAGTTTCGTCGCCAACGGCGGCGGGCCGTACGTTTCAACGTATGCCGCGACCAGAGCGGCCGTCGCGCCGGTTGTCGCGTTGACCCGTGGAAGCCAGACGGTGTTTCTGAGCGCGCGCGGCGACGAGCGGTTGCCGAGCGTGAAGACCGCGGACATCCGTATCTCGCGGTCCTTCAGGTTCGGACCGAACCGGAGAATCGTGCCGCAGGTCGATCTGTTCAACATCAACAACGGCGCGATGCCGGTGGCGATTACGTCGGCGGTCGGCGGTTCGTACCTGGCGCCGACGCAGATTCTCGCGCCCCGGATCGTCCGCGTGGGATTCAGCGTGAATTTCTGAAACGACGGCCGGAAATTGCGTCATCTCGCCACCACGGAGACAGGAAGAACATCAGGCACTGTCGTCCGTGGTGGGGAGCTGGACGGAGACGTTTCCAGGCTGAATTACCGCAAGTCCGAAACCCGCAACTCCCGACGTCAAGTTGGGGATGCCCGGTTATGTCGGAGGTTTCATGACCATTCGATGTGCCGCCTGCGCGAGCGCGCTGCTGCTCGTGCTCACTACCAGTACGCCGTCAGCTCAAACTGCGGCGCCCGCCAAGGCGCCAGTGCACGCCAGACAGGTCAAGCGTCTGCTGATTACGGGCGCGATGGTCATCCCCGGTCCGGCGGTGCCGCCTTCAGGTCCAACGGACATCCTGCTCGAGGACGGACTCATCGCCAGGATCGGCAACAGCAGCACAGGCCGCTGGCCCGAGCCCGACATGATCATCAACGGCGCCGGCAAGTACGTAATGCCCGGCATCGTCAACACGCACATGCACTGGCACGAGGAGCGTGTCGGCCCGATTCCGATCCAGTACGAGCGCAACCTGTACCTCGCAGCTGGAGTCACCACGGCACGCGAGGTCGGAGGGGATTTCGAGAAGACGAAGCGGTGGCGGGCAGAGAGCGCTGCGCACACGATTGTCGCCCCGCGGATTCTGTTGTATCCGATGGTTGGGAATCTTGTGAAAACCGGCGAGACGTTCAATCAGACGCCGGCCGAATACCACGCACTGATTCGCTCAGCGAAGGAACGCGGCGCCGACGGCATCAAGCTGATCGGCCCGATGGATCGCGACCAGGTGGCGGCGGCGCTCGACGAGGCGAAGAAAGCCGGCCTGCCGACGACGGTTCACATCGCGGTGGGCGAGGCGACCGCCCGCGATTTCGTCGATCTCGGCGTGAACTGCATCGAGCACTTCTACGGCGTCGCCGATGCAGCGCTCGACGGCATCCAGAACTTTCCGCCCGAGATGAACTACGCCAACGAGATTCACCGCTTCGGCCGCGCCGGCGAGCTGTACATCCAGAACAACCTCGATCGGGGCAAGCTGTCCACGCTGCTCGATGACATGGTGGCGAAGGGCGTGGCCTGGAGCCCGACGATGTCCACCTACGAGGCCGCGCGCGATCTGATCAAGGCGCAGAACCTGCCGTGGTACGCGGATTATCTGCACCCGTCGCTCGCGGAGTACTACAAGCCGAGCATGACCCGGCACGGCACCTTCTGGACGGGTTGGACCGCCACGCAGGAAGTGCGCTGGCGAAAGACCTACGAGGTCTGGATGGAGGCGCTTCGCGAATTCGGCGTCAAGGGAGGCGTCATTACCACGGGTGACGATGCGGGTTTCCTGTACGGCTCGCTGTACGGGTTCGGCATCTCACGCGAGCTCGAGCTGCACGAGGAGACGGGATTCCATCCCCTCGAAGTGCTGAAGCACGCAACCTCGGACGGCGCGAAGGTGATCGGGATGGAGGATCGCCTCGGTCGGGTGCGTGTCGGTTTCATGGCCGACCTGCTGGTTGTCAATGGCAACCCGCTCGAGAACCTTCGAATCATGAGCCCCTACGGCGCCGATCTGCTGGCGATCAACGGTCAGATCGTCAACAACTATTCAGAGGCAGTGAAGCCGAACGATCCCAACGTCAAGACTGTTCACGGCGGCGGCATCGAGTGGACAATCAAGGACGGCATCCCGTATCACGTGCCGACGCTCATGAAGGAAGTGAAGGACATGGTCGTCAAGGCGCGCGGTGCAGCGACCCGCTCGACGGCAGGCTCGCAGCGCTAGCAGAAGGGACGCACGCGTTTGCAAAGATTCTTGGCCATCAAGGCTCCCAGGTGGATCGTTGGCGGCGTCTGCGCCGTCTCGTTCGCGGCGGGTGTGTTCGCGCAGCGCCCGGCCGCTCCGCAGCCGATGCGGCAGGATGGACTACGATTTCGTTACATGGGACCCGAGAGCGCGGGCCGCATCGCAGCTGTGGTCGGCATTCCGGGCAACACCCAAACCTACTATGCGGGAGCGGCCTCCGGCGGCGTGTGGAAGACGACCGACGGCGCGAAGACGTTCGAACCGCTGTTCGACGATCAACCGGTGCAGGCGATCGGCGCGCTTGCGCTCGCCGCATCCAACCCGAACATCGTCTGGGCGGGCACTGGCGAAGCGTGGACAATCCGCGATAGCGATGTGACCGGCGACGGCGTTTACAAGTCGACGGACGCCGGCAAAACCTGGACGAATGTCGGGCTGGCCGAAACGGGACGCATCGCCCGGATCATCGTGCATCCCACCAATCCGGACATTGTCTTGTCTATGTCTGCGCGCTTGGCCGGGCCACGGGTCCGCAGCAGGAACGGGGCGTCTTCAAGACCACCGATGGCGGCCGAACGTGGCAGCGCTCGCTCTTCGCCGACGAGAACACCGGTTGTTCGGGTCTTTCGATGGACGCGCACGATCCTAATGTGCTGTTTGCCGGCCTGTGGCAGGTCGAACTGCACACGTGGGCGGAGATCAGCGGCGGACCCGGCAGCGCGGTCTATATGACAAAGGACGGCGGCGCCGCGTGGAAAAAGCTCGAAAACGGTTTGCCCAAATCGCCGGTCGGCAAGATCGACGTCGCGGTGGCGCCGTCCGATCCGAAGCGCGTGTACGCGTTGATTCAAACGGCCAATCAGGGTTCGCTGTGGCGCTCCGACGATGGCGGCGACGCGTGGCGTGTCGTGAGCTGGGACCGGACGCTCATCGGCCGCGCTGGCTACTACATTCGCGTGGAGGTCAATCCGGCGAACGCCGACGAGGTGCTGGTCGCCAACAGCAGCTTCCATCGCTCGCTCGATGCGGGCGCCACGTTCACGATCAATACAGGCGGCGGGTGCGGTGACTGTCACGACATCTGGATGGATCCGAAGAACCCCGACCACTGGGTGGCCACCGGTGATGGTGGCATGGGCATCACGACCGATCACGGCCGCGCGTTCAATCAGATCGTTCTGCCGATCGGGCAGATGTACCACGTGGCCGTCGACAACCAGGTGCCGTATTGGATCTACAGCAATCGGCAGGACGACGGCACGATGCGCGGGCCGAGCGATTCACCAGTGGCCGTGCCGAACGTGCCCTCTTACGCGGGAAGCGTTGGTGTCGGCTCGGGCCGCGCCGAGGACGCAGGCCGCGGAGGCCGCGGCGGGCGCGGGGGCGGGCGGGGAGCACGAGGCGGCATCGGCGCGACACCGTGGCAGCCGAACCTTGGCGGATGCGAATCCGGGTTCACGCTGCCGGATCCCACCAATGCGGACATTGTCTGGGCAAGCTGTTACGGCAACGAGGTGACACGGTGGGACGCGCGTGTCAGGCGAGCGCGATCCGTAAGTCCCTGGATGCACACGCTCGATTCACCACCGACAGAGCTGAAGTACCGCTGTCATTGGACGCCGCCGCTGGCGATCGATCCCTTCGATCACAATACGGTGTATTACGGCTGCCAGGTGATTTTTGCGACGTCGAACGGCGGTCAGAGCTGGAAGGTGATCAGCCCGGACTTGTCCACGCGGGATCCCAGCCGCCTGGTGTCTTCCGGCGGCATCATCGGCGATAACCTGGGGCAGTTCTACGGCGAGCTCGTGTTCGCCATCGCGCCGTCGAAAATCCAGCGCGGGTTGATCTGGGCCGGGACCAACGACGGCCAGGTCTGGTACACGCGCGACGGCGGCGGCAAATGGACGAACGTTTCGAAAAACCTTGCCGGCCTGCCGCCGTGGGGTACGGTGAGGAAGATCGAGCCGTCGGATTTCGATCCCGGCACCGCGTACGTCGCCGTCGACCTGCACCTGGTCGACAACCGGGATCCGTTCATCTACAAGACGACGGACTTCGGTCAGACGTGGAAGAAGATCAGCGGCACGCTGCCGGCACAACATCCGCTGTCGTACGTGCTGGCGATTGCCGAGAACCCGAATCGCCGCGGGATGCTGTTCGCGGGCACCGGCCACGGCTTCTATTACTCGCTGGACGACGGCGGTACCTGGACGCAACTCAGGGAGGGACTGCCGGCGGCCCCTGTCACGTGGATCGTCGTGCCGAAATTGTGGCACGACGTCGTCGTCTCGACGTACGGGCGCGGCCTGTTCGTTCTGAGCGACATCACCACGCTGGAGCAGGCAGACAAAGTGCCGACCGATGCTGCGGCGTTCCTTTACGAGCCGCGTCCGGCCTTCCGCCTGCCGCGTGCCGGGCGCGCCGAGTTCACGTACACGGTGAAGGAGGCGCCCGCGGCGCCAGTGCGCCTCGAGGTGCTGGACTCGAGCGGCACGGCCATCCGGACGATCGAATCACCGGCGCGCGCCGGTCGGAACCAGGTAATCTGGGATTTGCGCCACGACCCGCCAAGGCAGGTTGCATTCCGAACGACGCCCCCGGACAATCCGCACATCTGGGAAGAACCGCGGTTCCGCGGACGAGAGACACGTCCGGTCGTGCACTGGGGCATTAAGGCCGCTCAGATCACCGGTCCGATTGCAACGCCTGGGAAGTACACCGTACGCGTTCGCATCAACGAACAGACGCTCACGCGGCCCTTCGACGTACTCAAGGATCCGTCGATCGGTGCATCGGATGCAGATCTCATGACGTCGACCGCGATGCAAATCCGCATCCGCGACGACATGAACGCGACTGCCGACATGGTGAATGCTCTCGAGGATCTCCGAAAGCAAATCGAAGACGATCTGAAAGCGAACGCCGGCAAGCCGGAGGCGGAGCGGGCTCTGCGCGATCTCGATCAGAAACTGCTCGCGGTGGAGCTGCGGCTCGTCTCGCGAACCGAATTGCACAGCGACGACAAATGGTACGTGGAATCGTACAAGGTGTATCAGAACCTCATCTGGCTGAACGGCGTCGTGAACAGCGGGGCCGGCGACGTGGCCGGCGGCGCAGACGAGCGGCCGACCGACGCGTCGGTCGGCGTGCTGGACGGCTTGAGCAAGGAACTGAACGCCGCGAAAGCGGCGTATCGCGAGGTGCTGGACAGAGATCTGGCGGCATACAACCGGTCGGCGTCGTCGCTGGGGCTTCGGCCGCTGGGTGTGCCGCGCTGACATCGAAGACGCGAGGGTTCCATGCAGCTGAGCACTCCATCGCGGTGGACACGGAGGACTAGGGGCTGGAAAAACCGGCCCGTCCTCCCTGGCGCCAAGGTGCTCAGGATCGCTCGACGGTTCGCACTTCGATCACCGCGCCTGCAGTCGTGTCCGTCTGCGCCTGGAACCGGATCGTCACGCCATCCTTGCCCCGGGTCAGGCTTTCGGGAATCGTGTACTCGCGATCGCGCTGCTCCGTGGGATGGTGCTCGAGCGTTTCCGTCGCGAGCTTCTGCTCATCTACGAGTACGTCGAAGACGCGTCGGCGCCCCTCGCTGCCACGATACGCGCAGACGAGCGTGGTTGGTCCGATACTGGCCACCTTCAGCTGGTAGCTGAACCAGCCGTTGTGCGCAGCCCCTCGAAATGGTATCGCCGTACTTCGTGTGGTTTTCCATGCCGGTGCCGACGCAGCACCAGAACGACTGATCCGGCGTCGAATACGACTTCCATGCGCCCGGTCGCAGCGGGCAGTAATAGATGACCATTCCCGTTGCGGGATCCTGCGACGGCAGGATGTGGTTGAACAGCCCGCGCTCGTAGAAATCCATCGCGCCTGCGTCGGCCGACCACTCGCAGATGTGACGGGTCAGCTTCAGCATGTTGTACGTGTTGCAAGTCTCCGGGCCCTCGGTGCCGAGGTGCTTCGAGAACTCTTCCTCAGCCGGAGTGGAAACGCGAGGCCTGCGCCGCCTGGATCTTTGCCAACTCGCCGACCATGGCGTCCGCCCGCGCCTTGAATCGCGAATCGTCCGTTGCGGCGTACATCAGCGCAAGCGCCGACAGGTAGTGTCCGACCGTATGTCCGCGCAATTCAACATCGGGCGCTTCCCAGCCGCCGAGCGGCGCGGCCGAGGAGGGAAGCCCCGCATTCACGCGGAAGTTGTGCAGCAGGCGATCGGGGTCGAGCGAGAGAAGGTACTCCTGGTCGAGATTCATCGCCTGTTTGAAAGGGCCGTCGAGCAGGCGCACGTTCTGGAGCGCGAAAGGCTCCGCCTTCAGCGCGACCTTGTCGGGAACGCGAGCATCGATCGGCCGCGCCGGTGCCGGGGATCCAGCGAAGGTCAGAACCGCAAAGACCGCAATCGCCGCAAAGAACAATCTCGTCATAGTTGCACCGAGAACGGCGAACCCCCGAACATCACCTCCCGTCCGCCGGTTGTCCCTGCAATGCGCACGCGAAACGATCGCAGCGTCGGCGCCCGCATTTTCGAACGGGATGCCAATCGGAGGTCGAGACGACGATCGCGATCGACCCAGCGTATTTCGAGACCCATCCATTCGCCCTGGCGATGGGCGAAGCTGACGCCATCGTCCTCGTACATCGTAAACGCGCCGTCGCTCCCTGGATAGACCTGCAGGGTGACGGGTTCAGGGTTTGGTTCGGCTGAGTATTGCTTCACCGGCCCGAGAGGCAGGATCGCGCCGCTGCGCACGAACAACGGCATCGTTTCGAGATCGACGGCGCGTGAGACTTCGCGGGCGCCTTCGTGGCGCTCGTTGGTCCAGTAGTCGTACCACGCTCCCGCCGGCAGGTAAACGCGGCGCGACGTCGCCCCCTTTTCTACAACCGGCGCGACCAGGATGTTGCGGCCCCACAGGTATTCATCGCCGCGCGCGACCGCAACCCGATCCGCTGGATAGTGAATCCACAGGGCGCGGATGATCGGCAGGCCGGTCTCGTGCCCTTCGCGCACGACACTATAGAGGTAAGGCG
>JBKPDW010000196.1:0-8203 GCA_046728115.1 Acidobacteriota bacterium
ACAGTTCAACGACACTCCCACGATCTCGACCGCCAAATCTCCACAGGCGCCAGGAACGGTCTGCCCATCGTTCACAGAGTGGCGATTAATGTGACCATCCTTCGAATCGGTGATAACTGCTTGAGGTTCGGTCAGACGGAATGTCTTATGCTGATCAATCTATTCCACAAGCAGATTTCTCTTTTGCCGGAAGAACGCGTTTCTGGCACATTCGTAAAACTCCAAGTCGACCTCATTCAATGCGTCGAGTCTTTTCAATTGTTCCTGGCTCAGATTGCCACGGAATTGGCGGTCCTTGGTAACGTTTTCCCTTGGAATGTTGACGATGGGAGGAAACCCGAACCGAAGGCAACAGAAATCAACCGAATCAGAAAACATCTCATAGAGGCCAACGAAGTCAAATCGACCAAGGTGTTCCATTGCTTTCTTGAGAAGTTCGGCTCCAGACAGATTGCAAACCGCTGGATCCAAATAAGCAAAAATCTTGGCTTGATGATTGCAGAAAAAGGAAGTAATCTCCGGATCTTCAGAATCGGCAAATTCATCGAGCGATAACGGGTGGGTTTTTTTCACAACAGAAAGATTGCTTGTCGGAACGTTGTTTTGAAAATAGTAATAATGGGACAGGATCCTGTCGATAGGGTGGCGAACCATCGTGATATATCGACGGTCGGCATGGAAATGACTACCGAAGAGATGCGGGAAATGACCGCCGATCAGGGCGTAGCGTGCAAAGTATGTTCGTGGACGACTCATATTGCTGTCAGTGACCCAGAACACACGGGACGGTCCCAAAACATCTTCAAAAACACGACACATGGAAGTACCGCCGCATTTCATCACATGATGAAATAGATACTTCTGATGCGCCCTTACGTTGTCCGTGGAGATCTCGACTGGCAAGGAATCCATTTGCTTGCGGCCCTGCGGCAAATGAACATTAATACAGAGAGATAAGAAATGCCTCAGGGCGAAGATTCCTCGTCAGCAAGGTATAAAGGGCGACACCTTTATGCGGGCGTCTCGCGGTCAGCGTGCCGGATCCCACCAACCCGTCGCGCGCCTGCTCTCCTATTTTCAAAACCGAGGGCGCCCCTGTGGTGATGCGTGACTTTGACCCGAGCTATCGGGTCCGTCCGGGGCTGGGCTTCTGGAGGACGAGAACGGTTCGCGGTGGCTGCGCTCGCCTATTACCACATACCCGCGCGGCCCTTCGAGGGGTACGACAGCCCTGAGATCCGACGCCCGTGACGGCGGTTGTGCCGTCAAAGGTGTATGTGCGCCTGTTCGGCCTATGCGAGCGAGTACAACAGGTCTACGTACGATTTCACGGCGCCGTCCATGCCGGCGACCTTCGGATTGGCAGACTCGATCAGAAAATACTCGTCCGGCGCGTGGGCGCCGTCGCCATGTCCGAGGCCGAATATCCCGGCCGGCAGCTTCAGCGGCGCGCCCGTGAACGTGACGCCCGGCCACGAACCCGCTATTCGTGGCCACAGCAGCGGATCGATGCTGGCCTTCTGATACGTCGCCACCATCGCTTTGACGAGCCGCGAGTCCGCGGGCGTCTCCGTCGGATCGTAGCCGCCGGTCATGTTCACTTCGACGTCGCCGAAGCCATGCTTCGCGAGATGCGTCTTGATCAACTCGAGCGTCTCCTTGGCCGTCATGTCGGGAACGAGCCGCACATCGATCTTCGCCACCGCGCGATGCGGCAGGATCGTTTTTCCACCGGGACCTGTGTAGCCGCCGACCAGGCCCTCGATGTTGATGGTGGGCTGCGACACGAGCCGGACGAGCGAGTCGTGCCACGACTCGTCGCCGTACCAGCGCGACACGCCTAATGCCTTCCTGGCCATCGTCTCGTCGCGCCGGGGAATTGACGTCTCGAGAATCTCGCGCTGCTGCCGCGTGAGCGGACGCACCTTGTCGAAGAATCCGTCGACCGCCGGTGTGTGGCCATCTGCCTTGACGAGCGTATTGAGCGCCTGCACCAGGTGCCACGCCGGGCTGTCCACCTGCGCTTCATAGCTCGAATGGATGTCCTGCTTCGGACCTCTCCCCCATTTCTCGCCGGATGACACGATCTCTAGCTCGATCACGCCTTTGGCACCCAGGTTGACCTCGACCGATCCGTCGAGCGCCTGACTCCCGAGCGGAATGATGATGCCAACGGATTTGCGCAGCGCGGCCTCGACGTCGGGCTTGAAGACGATGTCCTTGAAGTTCGGCGACCCGATTTCTTCCTCGCCTTCGCAGACGAGCACGAGATTCACCGGCAGTTTGCGGCCGGCAGCCTTGAACGCGCGAAGGGCCGCCAGGCACGCCACCTGCGGCCCTTTCGTGTTCGTGGCGCCGCGGCCGATCATGATCTTTCCGACGCCGGGCCGGTCCACGATGCGTCCTTCGAGCGGCGGCGAGCTCCATTCGGACGCGTCAAACTGCTTGACGTCGTACATGAAGTAGAGCGCCAGCGTCGTCGCCGCGCCGGCGTCGAGCGTCGCGAAGACGCCCGGCTTTCCTGCCGTCTGGATCACTTCCACGCGGGCGAACCCGGCCTCCCGTGCGAGCCGCGCCATGTAGTCGGCGCCCTGCGGGTAATTCCGGTTCTCGGCCGCGATCGACGGCAGGGCAATCCACTCGCGAAGCATCTGCACCGTCGCCTCATGCTGCCGCGCGATTTCGGCGACGACCGCCTCCTGGTCCGTCGCGGCGAAGAGCTTGACCGGTCCAGCCACCATGAGTGTGGCGGCCCCGGCGACACTCGTGTGGAGAAAGTCCCGGCGGGTCAGGGTGTGTGCGTCCATAGCGCGGACATCATGCCTCCGATCGCCGTGTAACGCCAGAGTTCGAGTCCAAGGCCGAATGAACCGTGCGGACCGTGACAACCGGCCGACACACGCGTTCTTCGCATCGCCCGAAACGGCCCCTCACGGCGCGCCAGTGCCGTTTGGCGCTCGGTGGTTCATTTCAGAAACAGTGGCTCGAATGCGCAGACAACCGAGCGTTCGCGGTCCTCGATTGAGGCGTCCTTCAACGCCGAGCACATTCCTGTGCTCGCCGCCTTTGCTCCCGGCAGAATCTTCGCTCGCTCGGACCAGCGTGCGAGCAGCACATTCAGGTTCAGTGAATCGACGCGCGGCGTTTCAGCTCCTCGGTCCAGTTCTGGAGGAGGGCGATCTCCGTTGCCGGCGCTTCGGACGGGCCTGGCTCGATCATGATGAATCGCTGCCCATCCGGCGTCACATCGTAATTCCACATCAGATAGTGACCTTTGAAGAGGACGCGCGGAGTTCCCGCCTTGAACGTCGACCCCGTCTGGATCGGAACCGCGGTCATGGCTTCGTTGGCGGGATCCCAGTAAAACAGCTCACGGCCGCGCGGATTCCATACCGGCACGATGCCGCCGGCCGTCGAGATCTGCCATCTGGCGGCAAGATCCGGGAACGAGCGGACGTAAACTTCTTCGCGGCCCGAATCATCGGAGTCGTACGCCAGCCAGCGGCCATCGGGTGAGAATCTGGGATCCAATGCACTGAACTGGGTTGCAATCAGCGGCCGCACCGAGCTCTCGGATCCGAACGTGAGGAGCGAGAGAGATTGTCCGCGGTCAACTTGATCGTGAAAGACGAAAAACCTGCCGTCTGGCGACCAGGCGCCGTCGTCTCCCTGGTGGTAGGAACTTTGGGTCAGGCGCTCGGCAGCATCACCGGCGTCCGGCGTCTGCCAGTAAAGGTTGTACGCCCCGGCGCGATCGGAGAAGAAGGTGATGCGTTTGCCGTTCGGCGTCCACGCCGATACGCGATTGTCCCAGGCCGACGTGAGCGGTGTCAGCGTGCGTCTCGCAAGATCGTACAGCCACATTCGATCGGTCGCCGACGTCGTCGTCAGCGCCAGCTGCTGTCCGTTCGGTGAGATGTACACGCTCAAGAAGTCGCGACGGGCATCCACCAACACCTGGGCGTTGCCCTGACGGTCCACCGACATCACGCGGCGATCTCTGCCGCGCAAACCGCCGCGAACGTATGCGAGCAGCCCATCGCTGGCAAATCCGAACCCGGCATATCCGTTGAGGTCGGACGCGCTCACGCCTTCGAGCACCGGCGTCGCCTCGCCGGTGATTTCCAGGCGCTGCACATCGAAGGGCGCGGCGAACAGCGACGCACCGCGGGAATAGATCAAGTGGCCGGTCGCCGAGTACCTCGGGTTCATCCCGCCGTCGAGCAGAATCTTCTGTCGTCCTGTGTCGAGCGATACCACGGCGATCCGTGCGTCATCGAACGACGTCATATCAGACGAGATGATATTGAAGAGTACTGCCTTCCCGTTCGGAAGAAAGTTTGGATAGCGATGGCTCTTTTCCCTGTTTGCTGGATTCAGCGTCGTCACGCTCGTCGGCGTGCCACCGGAGGCCGCAACCCTCGAGAGACCCGTATTGTGCATGTCGGTGAAGACGATGATGTCGTCGGCGCCCCAGGTCGCCCCGTACGGGTCGGACGCGCGGCAGATGACTTGTGGCGCACCGCCAGCGATGCCGACTTTTTTCAGCGCGCCGTTCGCGAAAAACGCGACCCATCGGCTGTCCGGAGAGAACACCGCCCCGGTGGTTCCTTCGGTGGCGGACACGAGCTTCCATTCGAATTCATCGAGAGCCCGAAGGTACAGCTTGCCATTGGCGACATAGGCCAAATGTGTCCCGTCAGGTGAAACGGCGAAGCCCTGATGGATCAGCGGGCCGGCTGCCGGAGTTGCGACACTCGATCGCGTGACGTGAAGCACGGGCGCGGACGTTGGGGGCCCCGCGCGGCTCCAGAGGGCCGCACCGACAAGACTGCCGACGAGGACGCCACCCGCGGCGACGAACGCGGCGGTCCGCGTCGTGATCATCGTTGTCGACACACGTTTCGCACCTATCGATGGATCGAGATTGGCGACCCACCGCAGTTCGTGCGCAGCGTCGCCGGCAGACTGCCACCGCGCGTCCGGCTCCTTGGCCAGACAGGCGTCCACGAGATGCGCAAGCGGCGGCGGCGTCTCCGGCAGAACAGTCAAGAGCGACGGCGGCTGGCTGTGGAGGATGGCAGCGATCACGCTCGCGGACGCTTCGCCCTTGAAAGGCCTCGTCCCGGTCGCCATCTCGTAGACGACCGCACCGAAGGCGAACAGGTCCGTGCGCTCGTCCACTTCGTGGCCGTTGAGCTGTTCGGGCGCCATGTAATGCAGAGTGCCGAGGATGACACCCGCTTTAGTGAGACCCTCCGGCGCGCTACTCCGCCTACGAGGTTCGGCGTTGGTGCCTCCGGCCCCAACCGACCGCCAGGCGGCCAAGCCGAAGTCAATCAACTTCACACCCGACTTCGTCAGAAAGATGTTGCCGGGTTTGAGATCGCGGTGAATGACTCCGCGGCGATGCGCGTGATCGAGCGCCTCGGCGATCTCGATCGCGTAGCGGAGCAGCTGCTCGAGCGGCAGCTGGCCTTTTGCCAGGCGAGCCGCCAGCGTTTCGCCATCGAGGTACTGCATGACGAGGAACCGGAGATCCCGGTCCTGTCCCACGTCGTACAACGCACCGATGTGTGGATGGTCGAGGCTGGCGATCGCTCGGGCTTCGCGTTCGAATCGTCGATAGCGTTCAGGGTTGGCGGCCAGATGCGACGGGAGCACCTTGATCGCCACCATTCGATCCAGCCGTGTGTCTCGTGCCTGGTAGACGTCGCCCATTCCGCCTGCGCCGAGCATCCTCTGGATCTCGAAGACGCCGAGCCGGTCGCCTGGCCGCAGGACGTCGTCAGGTGAGGCCGGCAGATGACTGTCTGCCAGAGCATTCAGCAACTCGTTTGCAGGGTATTCCGCAAAACTACCGACCTGGTCGTGCACCGCCAACAGCGATTCGACTTCCGTCTGCAGAGCCCGATCGCCCTGGCATGCCTCGCGCAGATAGGCCGGCCGATCCTCGCGCGGTCGTTCGAGGACGTCCTGAAACAAACTCTTGATGCGCTCCCAGCGTGCGCTGTCGATCATTGGCCGTTTCGCTCTGTTCCGACCGTCATGCGGCGATACAGCCAGGTCCGTGCGGTCTGCCATTCGCGCGTGACCGTCGCGCGTGAGATCGAGAGGACCTCGCCCACTTCGCGTTCCGATAATCCACCGAAGTAACGGAGCTCAACGATGCGTCCGAGTCGCGCGTCGAGCGCCGTGAGATCGGTCAAGGCTTGATCGAGAGCCAGCAGCGTCAAGCTTCGCGGCTCGGTCGCGCCGACCCGGTCGTCGAAGACGACACGCACCGCCCCGACAGGCCGCTTCGCGCGCTTGCGTCCCCGTGCGTGATCGACAAGGATGCGCCGCATCATTTGCGCGGCCACGGCGAAGAAGTGTGCGCGGTTGTGCCACGCGACGCGATCCTGACGGACGAGGCGGAGATATACCTCGTGCACCAGCGCCGTCGGTTGGAGCGTGTGATTCGTGCGCTCGCCGCGCATGTACGCCGCGGCGCGCCGGCGCAGCTCAGCGTAGACGAGCGGCAAGAAGTCGTCGCGCGCATCGAGGTCGCCCTGGCCCCAGTCGTGAAGAAGGCGGCCGACTGCAGTGGATTGGTCCGTCACGCACCACCAGCCGTGGCTGATCTCGCATGCTTCTTATAGACCCCGCCGCCTCAGCCCGTCAATTGCGGCTCTAACCGCACGACAGCCGATCCAGCCGAGCGATGCCCGATACGCATGAGGCAGTTCGACGCGTCATGTCGCGTTCTGCCCGGTGCGCACGGCTTGACCGAGCGCGCCAGGGAGGCGTGCCATGGCGATCGCGTGGATGGCTGCGCTGGCGGTGCTGGCAAACGCCTTCGCTCATTCGAGCGATGACGACCCGCTGTTCACCCGTGTCCGCTCGACGGAGCGCTACATGATCGCGTTGATTCAGGAGGGCTACAGCCGATCTCCGACGTTTCGCGCGCTCGTCGACAGGTTGCAGAACTCGAACGTGATCGTGCTGGTGCGACCGATCCCATGCCTCGGCGGACGGCTGCGATCCTGCCTCGTTTCCGTCAACGGTTCAGAACGGGAGCGGCACATCCGTATCAACGTGGATCCGCGGCACACAATCAGGGACTGGCTGATCGGAGCGCTCGGCCACGAGCTTCAACACGCTGTCGAGATCGCCGAGCATCCCGAAGTCGTCGACGCGCGTAGTGCCACCGCACTGTATCGGCGCCTTGCGGTCGGCCGGTGTCGTGACGGCTTGTCGGAGGAGTGCGAGACCACGCGAGCGCTCGATATCGAGAAGGCGGTGATCGACGAACTCTCCAAAAGGAGGTGAAAGCTTGCTCACGGCTGTTCTGAGACACCGGTTGCGTCACGCCCGGCCCGGCAATCGGCCCCGGCGATCTTCGACCCGGTGCCCTAGGGTCGCTCGCCTGAGAGCCTCGCGCTACTCTCCGAGATCGCCGATCCGAATCCGTACGTTACCATTCGCCGTGGGCGGGAGCGTTCCCTGTCATTCAACACGTGTTGTTTTCCGGAGGCATGTCATGAGGCGAATCCTCGCACTCGGGATTTTGATCGCAGCCGGCGGCCTCGGCGTCGTGGCGCAGCAGCAGCAGGTCACACCGGACGCGAAACTGCTCGCCGTCGACAAAATCAAGGACAACCTGTTCGTGCTGAAGAACGCGGCGAGCGGCGGGAACACCGCCGTCTTCATCACTGCCAGCGGCGTTGTCGTGGTCGACACGAAGAACCCGGGATGGGGCCAACCGGTGCTCGAGAGGATCAAGGAGATCACGACGACACCGATCTCGATGATCATCAACACGCACACCCATGGCGATCACGTCAGCGGCCAGGTCGAGTTCCCGGCGACCGTCGATGTCGTCGTGCAGGAAAACACGAAAGCGAACATGCAGAAAATGGACATCTTCAGCCAGAACGCCGGTCGCGGCATGGCGAAGCGCACTTTCAAGGACAGGATGACGCTCGGCACGGGCGCGGATCAGATCGATCTGTATTACTTCGGCCCGGCGCACACGAACGGCGACGCCATCGTCGTCTTCCGCGCGCTTCGTACCGCGCACCTCGGCGATCTGTTCGCACGAAAGGGCGTCCCGCTCGTCGACGCGGCGAACGGCGGCACGCTGCTCCACTACTTCGAGACGGTGAACAAGGTCTACAACGGCGTTCAGAACGTCGACACCGTCATCACGGGACACAGCGAC